>JALSJZ010000093.1 GCA_026989135.1 Sedimenticola sp.
GTTCAGTAAAGACTGGCGAGACGGTGCTGGTGAAACCAGGGGATAAAATAGCCGTTGATGGCGTTATCCTTGAAGGGCTGAGCAGTGTAGATGAAGCGATGCTGACCGGTGAGTTTGAACCGGTCACTAAGGTGCAGGGGGATCACGTCTCTGCGGGCACCATTAATGGCCATGGCATGCTGAAGCTGCGGGTGGAAGCGGTGCTGAAGGATACGGCACTGGGGCGTATTATTCGCCTGGTGGAAGAGGCGCAGGCCAGCAAGGCACCTATTCAGCGTGTTGCGGATCGTATAGTTCCCTGGTTTGTGCTGGTGACGCTGGGGCTGGCGACACTGACCTTTATGCTGTGGTGGGATAGCGGTTTTGAACTGGCTCTGATGGCCGCAACCTCGGTGCTGATTATCACCTGCCCCTGTGCCTTTGGGATGGCCACGCCAATGTCGATTGCGGTGGCCACAGGCCTTGGCGCACGCAATGGTATCCTGGTGAAAAATGGTGCGGTGCTGGAGACGCTCTCCAGTATCGACCATTTTGTCTTTGACAAAACAGGCACCTTGACAGAGGGGCGTATGAGCCTCTCTGCAATCTATACGGCGTCAGCATGCTGGGTTCCTGTGGCCAAAGCAGAAGGCGATATGCCAGCTGACGTTCAAGCACTGTTTGAATATATAGCCGCAGCAGAGCAGTACTCTGAACATCCTATTGCAGAGGCGATTCTTGGTTACGCCTCAAGCTGCAAGCCTGTAATTAACCTCAAAGAGGCAAAGGGTTTCATCAACCGCCCCGGCTTTGGCATCAAGGCCAAGGTTGAAGGCAAGTGGGTGCTGGCCGGAACATCGGCCTGGCTCGACCAGCATCAGGTGCAGCGCAATGAACAGTTTGAACAACAGGTTCAGGCGCTGGATGAGCGGGGTATCGGCTCTCTGCGTTGCGCCATTGATGGGCAAGAGGTTGCTGTCATCGGTATTGAAGATCAGATTCGAGCCGATGCTCCAAAGCTGGTGGAGGCGTTGAAGCATGATGCAATAAAGCTCACGTTGCTGACGGGGGATCGACGACAGACCGCCGAAACCATTGCCCAGCGGCTGGGGGGGATGGAGGTTATCGCAGAGGTTCTGCCGGCGGATAAAGATCGAACCATTGCGGATCTGCAGCAGCAAGGGGGCAGGGTGGCCATGGTGGGTGATGGTGTCAACGATGCACCGGCTTTGGTGCGTGCTGACGTGGGCATCAGCCTTGGTTCGGGCACTGATGTCTCGATTGCCAGCTCAGACATCGTGCTGATGAGCAATGAACTGGCCAAAGTTCGGCTGGCTGCTGCACTCTCCCGTCGCACACTGCGAACCATTCGGCAAAATATTGCCATCTCTATCATCTATAACATTATAATGGTGCCAATGGCGATGTCAGCCATGATAACCCCGCTGGTAGCGGCGATTGCCATGCCGATCAGCTCGCTGCTTGTTATTGGAAATGCTGCTCGTATCCGAACCCTGTTCAAATAGAGTAGAAGGTACCCGTTTATGGAAGTGATTTATGGCCTGATTCCAGGCATGGTTTTCCTTGGCCTGGTAGCTGTAGGAGTACTGTTCTGGGCGGCGCGCAGCGGACAGTTTGATGATCTGGAAGGGGATGCGCAGCGCATCCTGATGGATGATGACGAGTTTTCCCCAGCAGAGAACAGTGAGCTGAAGCAGGCTGACTCAAGCACTGACCAGCACTCAAACACCCCAAAAAAAGAGAGAGGAGAGGATGATGTCAGAGAGCATTAAAGGGTCACAGACAGAAAAGAACCTGTTGATTGCCTTTGCGGGTGAATCCCAAGCCAGAAACAGATACACCTACTATGCTGGTGTGGCCAAAAAAGAGGGGCTGGTGCAGATTGCCGACATCTTTGAAGAGACTGCAAATCAGGAAAAAGAGCACGCCAAACGCTTCTTTAAATTTCTTGAGGGCGGAGAGGTTGAGATCACCGAGACCTTTCCAGCGGGATCAATCAATAACACACTGGAAAACCTTCGGGCAGCCGCAGCAGGTGAGGAGCATGAGTGGACAGAGATGTACCCAGCCTTTGCCAAGGTAGCAAGAGAGGAGGGCTTTGAGCAGATTGCATCGGCCTTCGAAGCCATAGCCATCGCTGAGAAGCAGCATGGCAAGCGCTACCGGGAGCTTGCAGACAACCTACAGGCCGGCAAGGTATTCAAGCGGGGCGACAAGGTGGTCTGGCGTTGCAGAAACTGCGGTTACCTGCATGAGGCTGAAGTGGCTCCTGAACTCTGTCCGGCCTGTCTGCATAAGCAGGCACACTTTGAACTGCTTGCAGAGAACTGGTAAACAAAAACCGCCATGCCAGAGTTGTGGTTGCCCTATATCAGCGCCCTGGTTGTTGGGCTGCTGGGAGGGGTGCATTGTGTTGGGATGTGTGGCGGCATCGTCGGCGCACTGACCTTTGGGCTGCCGGAGTCTGAGCGCAACCGCTTTGCCTCACTGCTCCCTTTTCAGATGGCATACAATGCAGGGCGAATCGGTAGCTATGTGATAGCCGGTGCAGTAATGGGTGGCATAGGCATGCTGCTTGCGGATTTGATGCCGATTCATATGGCTCAGCGGGTTCTGCTGGCTGTTGCGGGGCTCTTCATGGTACTGCTGGGGCTCTATCTTGCAGGCTGGTGGCGACTCTTGAGCCGCGTAGAGCTGGCTGGATCCTATCTCTGGAGATGTATAGAGCCATTTGGGCGAAAGCTGCTGCCGGTGCAGACACCCGGGCAGGCCCTTAAAATAGGGCTGGTCTGGGGCTGGTTCCCCTGTGGGCTGGTCTATAGCATGCTGATCAATGCCATTGCAGCCGGGGGAGTGCTGAAGGGGGCAGGAGTGATGCTGGCCTTTGGCCTTGGAACCTTGCCAAATCTGATGCTGATGGGGGTTTTGGCAGGCACGATGTCAAGATTTACCCGCTCCCCGCTTACTCGGCAGATTGCAGGTGCCACGGTGATGCTGTTTGGTTTTGTCACCTTATATCGGGCGGTTTGAGGAGGGCTTCAACCTTGCTGCTTCATACTTGAGTGTATTACTCAAAATAATAGTCTTTGAGTTGCTATTGTGATATATATCATCTTATTGTCCCTCATATCTAAAAATTCGCCCAAGTGGGAGAGGCATGCGCAATAACGAGGCTCGCTTGGTTCTTATAAAAAATCTCGCTACTATAACGATATAGAATATAAAGCAGTGATCCAGCCGAGGGCTGAAAGCTATACCTCATGATCAAAAAATCCAACTTATCAAAGCCGAGCTCTTGCTCTGAAGTGGCATGCAGTAATTGTGATTTTTCTGAGATTCAGGATGTCATACTGGGTGTCGAAGATGTATCGATTGTCTCGCAGATACTCAAGCGTCGACAGCAGGTGCCAAAAGGCGAAGGGTTGTTCCGAGCCGGCCAGCCTTTTCATGCTGCTTACGCAGTAAAGTCGGGCACCTTCATGAGCTATCGTCTGTTGGAGGATGGTGAAGAGCAGGTACTGGCTTTCCACCTCCCCGGTGAGCTGATTGGCATTGACGCTATTAAGGAGAAGCAGTACTCATACTCCGCCAGAGCTTTGGAGGCAGGCTCAATATGCGAGTTGTATTTCAATGATTTAGCGAAGCTTGGCAAGAGTTATGTTGACGCTCAGGATAGCCTTATCCGCCTTATGGGCGGAGAGATCAGCCAGGCACAGCGGCAATCCCTTCTGGCAGCCAGACAGGCGGCTGATGAACGCATTGCAGCGTTCTTGCTCAATCTGGCTGATCGTTTTAACAAGCGTGATTTCTGTTCAATAAACCTGCGCCTGGCCATGTCACGCCAACAGATAGCCAGTTATCTGGGCATTGCAGTAGAGACGGTCAGCCGCAGTCTGAAACGCTTCCAATCGGTTGGGTTGCTTGATGTCAGTGGCAAGCAGATTGAGTTTCTGGACAGACCCGGATTAGAGAGCATTGCGCGCACCTCCTCATCTACAGATTAGTTGATGCCTGAACGAAAAACCCGCTTTTTCAAAAAAAACCAGACCACCACACCTGATTCGATGTGGTCAGCTACTCTCTGAAATCACAATCTGACAGGTCAAGGGCTGCCAAATGGGAATGATTCACATTATCCCTGTTTTATTGGACTATCCCTCGCCTGTCTTGCTGAATCATGGCATCTCAGGCCGCTTGTTTGTAGGAGCCGCGCTTTCGCTTCTTTTCTTCTTTCCCCTGCTGACGCAATACCGCGCCAAGGCGGTGAATGTTGCGCGCTAACACGGCCAAGCCGACGTACGTTTATATGGCCATTAACACAAACTGATAAAGATGAAACGGCTTTTAGCCAGCAGGGAAGTAACGGCGAGGGCAAAACTGAAAATAACAATAGAGCCCATAATCCTAGATTCTGCAGTTGACCGCTATGAGGATAGGTCAACATATTGATATGCATAATGTTTTATGCCTTTATCCAACTCACCTGCTGGGTGAACTACGCTACGACCGCCATGGATGGCGGAAGTGCAGGTTTTGCAGGAGCAATAAACCTGTCGGGGCGGGTTGCACGTTTGCGGCGGCGTATGCCCGTGTCGCCTAAAGCGCCTACTTTTGGTGCCATACACCCCCGCAAGCGCACACTCCACCTCGTCCAACTGCGGATTCCAGGTTTATCAAACCCTGCCGCTGCACATCTAAAGTGCGGTAATGTTTCAGGTGAGAGGGTTTGAACCGAAAGGGGTTCGACTCACTTGCCGGGAGCAAGTTAGGACGCGACAGCGACCCCGCAGGGGCATAGGGCAGGATGCCCGAAGCACAAAATCCCTATCA
>JALSJZ010000094.1 GCA_026989135.1 Sedimenticola sp.
TATCAAGTATTTCAAAGCACCCTTGCTAAGGCTGATATCTTGGATACAGAGAGTCAATAAGCTCTGCATATCTGTCTAGAATAGCAGAGCGTCTTATCTTGAGGGTTGGGGTGATCAGGCCATTCTCAATGGTCCAGGGTTCAGGGACAACGGCTACTCGGTGGATTTTGGCATAACCTGGAAAGCTGTGTATCTGTTTTTGAATGCGATCCCGAAGGGCTGACAGCAGGGCTTTATTCTTTAGAGTCTCTTTGTCACTTGGATCCAGCCCTAACCTGTTGGCCAATGCCGAGAATTGCTCTTTCTCAAGAGAGACCAATGCGCTAAGAGATGGCCTCCCTTCACCAATGACCATCACCTGCTCAAACAGGCTGTCGAGTGCAATGGCCATCTCCATATCCACCGGTGGCACTTTTTCGCCTGTTGTCAGTACGATGATCTCTTTTAGTCGACCTGTGATAAAGATATGGCCAGTCTCATCTATTCTTGCTTTATCACCTGTGTGCAGCCAGCCATCTGGCTCGATTATCTTCTCTGTTGCCTCTTTATCATCCCAGTAGCCCATCATGACGCTGGGGCTGCGGGTCAGCAGCTCATCCTGTTCTCCTATTTTTACTTCGATACCGGGAAGCAGGGTGCCGATGCTTGCTGGAATGTTATCGTTCAGCAGGTTGCCGGTAATAACCGGGCTTGTCTCTGTCAGTCCATAACCCTGCTGGATGCGAATGCCCAGACCTATGAACAGTTTTGCAATGTTGGGGGAGAGGGCGGCACCGCCACTCACAGCAAAGCGTAGTCTTCCGCCCAGTTTTGCCTGCACCTTGCTTGCCACCAGCTTGTTGAGCAGTGGCCAGAGCAGGAGTTCGGGTGACCAGGCTGTGCGCTTCTGTTCGTATTCAAATCGTTTCCAGCCGATAGATACAGCCAGGTTAAACAACTTGCGCAATGCGGGGGGATCATTTTCCAGCTTGGCTATGATCTTTCCGTAGACGCGCTCAAATATTCGTGGGACGGAGATAAGCAGTGTTGGCTTAATGTGCAGCAGATCCTCACCCAGCTCTGGTATTGAGCGCGCATAGGCTACACGGGAGCCAGCAATCATTGGCAGATAGTAACCAATGGTGCGTTCCAGGGTGTGAGACAGGGGGAGGAATGAGAGAAAGCAGTCCTCAGGGTAGATGTCATAACATTTCAGTGCTGCCTGGGCGTTCCACAGCATATTGGTGTGGCTTAGCATGACGCCTTTGGGGCGCCCTGTCGTGCCAGAGGTGTAGACAATAGTTGCCAATTCGTCAGGCTTGCACTCAAGCGACAGCAGTTCGCAGCTCTGCTGCGGCAACCACTTCTCAATGTCGGTAAGGTGCGGTTGTAATATCGCATTTTCTATTGGCTTTAGTGACAGGATCCGCAGCAGGCCTGCAAGCTGGTCATGAATCTCTGCCAGTTCCTCCCACTGCTCGCTGTTTTCAATCAAGAGCAGGCGCACCCCGGCATTTTGCAGGAGGTATCCCGTGTTCTCAGGGCGATCATTGACATAGAGGGGAACCACTACAAGCCCCAGCCCCAATGCGGCCTGATCAAATATCACCCACTCTTTGCAGTTGCGAATCATGAGTGCAATGCGGTCGCCCGGCTTTAACCCCTCCTTCTGTAGCGCCGCCTGCCACTTGGCAACATGCTCGCCCATCTCGCCCCAGGTCGTGTTCTCCCACTGCCCTGTTGCATGATTAAATTGCGTGTAGGCGATCTTGTCGTTGCTGTTCTCTATCCGTGCCCGGAATGCAGCGGCCAAGGTAGGTGCTTGATCGTAGGGGATTATGTCCATTTGTTTATCCATGGTTGTTAGTGCTCAAAGATATCAGCCCATCCGGCATCCCTGTCTGATTCCAGTGTTTGAATGCGTGGTTGCATCTTCTCTTTTCCCTCACTTTTGGCATAGTGTATTGGCCCGCCGCGAAACGGGGCAAAGCCGGTTCCGAATACGATGCCTGCATCCAGTAGATCGGCATCTGAAACTATGCCTTCACGCAGGCAGGCAACGGCCTCATTCAGCATGCGTATTATCATGCGGTCAGCCAAGCCTGGCAATAGATTTGCCTGCTCTGTAACGGCTGTTTTTTGTGCTTTCCCTTTGCTGTAAAGATAGAATCCCTGACCGCTCTTTCGACCCAGTTTGCCTTCTGAGACCATGCTGCGCAGCTTTTCTGGCACGTTGACGGGCAGGCTTTCTGCCAGTTTATCCGCTACTGCCAGACAGATGTCCAGCCCTACGGTGTCGGCCAGCTCTATTGGCCCCATGGGCATGCCGAAATCAGTTGCTGCTTTGTCAATGGCTGGGGCTGATGTCCCACTATCCAGCAGTATAATAGCCTCCAGCAGATAGGGCATGAGGATGCGGTTGACCAGGAATCCCGGGCTGCTCTTGACCGGCAGTGGCAACCGGCCAATCTGTTTGGCAAATGCAGCAGCCTGCTGAGCGGCATTGGGATCGGTGTTGGTGGCGCTGACGATCTCGACCAGTTGCATCTTGGCAACCGGGTTGAAGAAATGCAGCCCGACTAAACGTGCCGGATTCTTTAAGGTGCTGTTTAACACCTCAAGCGGGATGCTGGAGGTGTTGGTGCAGAGCAGGGCACCCTTTTTAAGCCGTGGTTCCAGCTGGGCATAGAGCTGCTGTTTGGCCTCGGTATTCTCAAAGATGGCTTCAATGACGACATCCGCCCTTGTAACCCCGGTTGCTTCGCAGTCTGGCATCAGCCGATCCAGTGCATCCCGTATCAGGAGTGGTTTTTTGAGCTTCTTTTTAAAGAGGCCATGTGCCCGCCCCATGGCCTGGGAGAGAAGCTCTGGCGCGCGATCCTGTAGTGTGACCCGCATCCCCTGCAGTGCACACCAGGCGGCAATGTCGCCGCCCATGATCCCGCCGCCAATCACATGCACATGGGTTGCTTTGAAATCAGATTTACGCCCCTGCGCCTTGAGCTGGTCTTGCAGCAGAAAGATCCGGATCAGGTTTTGGGCAGTATCACTGCTGATCAGCTTTGCGACCTCTGCCGCTTCACTGCGGTACATGGCCTTGCGGTGGTTGGCATGTTTTGTCCAGTGCCGGATCAGCGCATAGGGGGCAGGGTAGTGTGCCGGGTTTGCCTGCTTGGCCACCTGCTTCTTTAGAAAATGTCCCACCAGGGGGCGCAGCAGTCCATTGCCTGGCAGCTGTTGCAGCCAGGTGGGCTGGTGTGTTTTGGGCTGTGTTGAGAGCAGGTGACGGGCTGCGGCTTTCAGCTGCCGCTCCGGCACAGACATATCGACCAGCCCCAGCCGACGGGCAGCGCTGCCACTGAGCGCTCTGCCGCTGAGCATGATATTGAGTGCGGGCAGGTGGCCGATCAGGCGGGTGCTGCGAACCGTTCCGCCAAAGCCGGGGAAGATCCCCAGCCGCACCTCGGGCAGGCCGATGCGGGTGCCGGGGTCGTCACGGCTGACACGGTAACGGCAGGCCAGCGCCAGTTCGGTGCCGCCACCGAGGCAGAAGCCGTGGATCATTGCTACCGTGGGGCATTTCAGCCGCTCGATGCGATCAAAAATGGCATGTGCCTGGAGTATCTGCTGCCGGGCCTCTTCCGTCTCTGTGATACGGCTGAAGGCCTTGACATCTGCACCAGCAATAAAGCCGCTGGGTTTGTCTGAGCAGAAAACCACCCCTGCCGGGCTGGCCTGTTCGATCTTGCCCAGTTGCTGATCCAGCTCATCCAGTGCCTCTACGGTCAGCACATTGGCGCTGCTGTCAGCCTGATTGAAGTGCAGCCAGATGATGCCATCCTCGTCCTGTTCTATGCGCCAGTGTCTGCTCATGCTATCTCTCCTCCTGACGTTCAACCAGTATTGCGCCACCCTGACCGCCGCCAATACAGAGGCTGGCAATGCCGCGCCGGGCATCTTTGCGCTCCAGCACCTTTAAGAGATGGAGTACGATGCGGGTACCGCTGGTGCCTACCGGGTGGCCGATGCTGATGGCACCGCCGTCTACATTGAGCCGATCCATGGGGATCGGCTCGAACGGCTGCTCCTGATGGAGCTGGTCACGGCAGTAGTCGGGGTCTGTCCAGGCCTTGAGGCAGGCCAGGATCTGCGCCGCAAAGGCCTCATTCATCTCCCAGTAATCGATGTCGGCTACAGAGAGCCCGTGCCGATGCAGCAGTGGAGCCATGGCGTGTAGCGGCCCCAACCCCATAGTGGCGGGACTCAGCCCGGCCCATTGGCAATCGACGATACGCCCGAGGACGGGCAGTTTGTATTTTCTGACGGCAGCACTGGATGCCAGCAGCAGAAGTGCGGCTCCATCTGTGATTTGTGAGCTGTTGCCTGCAGTGACCTTGCCCACCGTTCGGTCGAAAAAGGGTTTGAGCTGCCCTAGCTTTTCAACGCTGCTGTCGGCGCGCAGCCCTTCATCGGTGCTGTAGAGTGTGCCGTCTGGTGCATAGAGGGGTTCAATCTCGCTCAAATAGCCTGCCTTTTGTGCCGCAGCCAGCCGGTGGTGACTTTGGGCGGCGTAGCTGTCCATCTCTTCCCGGCTGATATTGAATTTCCAGGCAAGCTCTTCGGCGGTCTGTCCCATGGAGAGCCCGACAACGGGGTCGGTCAGCCCGCGCAACAGTGCGATAACAGGCTGGAAGTAGGAGGGGCGCAGTTTTCCCAGCTGGCGCATCCGCTCTATTGTGGTGAGTGTCTTGTTCCAGCTGGCAAGCCAGGTGACCATCTGCTCATTCAGCAGCACGGGATGGTGGCTCATCGCCTCGGTGCCGCCCGCCAGTACAAGGTCAGAGCGTCCTGTGGCGATATTGGTTGCGGCGCAGTCAATTGACTGCATGGCGGAAGCGCAGTTGCGTTGTACCGTCCATGCAGGAACCTGCTCGCCACACCCCAGCCGGAGTGCAACAAGGCGGGCAATGTTGGCCTCATTGGGGCCGCTGGAGACGCAGCCCAGGATCACCTCATCGAGGGTATTTGCCTCAATGGGCTGGCGCGCCAGAAGCTGGCGTCCGGCCTGCACGGCCAGATCCGAGGCGTAAAAAGGGCCGGGTGGCCCCATTGCGCGCAGGAAGGGGGTGCGTCCTCCATCGACCACGTAGACGGCACGCCCTTTCAGGTTGGTTTTAGCGTTCACCATGAGCCAGCTCTCCAGTTGTTTTCTGTTTTTAGCTGCTGTTCCAGTTATTCTTGAGGAAAACAGTTGTGTTTATCTTTATAAGTGTAGACGCTGCCTCGTCATGCCGAGACGGTTTGCGAGGCAAACGTGAAAGGCAGCAAAGCCAGTGTTGCCATTTTTATATTAAAAACAAGTGGTAATGGGGTGGTTTTTGAGTCAGTTATTCAGCTCTTTTTAGCACCAAAGTGATCAAAGGCATCGACCTGGATGACTTGGCTCCGCAGTCTCTCCATCTCTTCAAGCAGGGCAACCTCTTCACGTTGGATAATGCCTCTCTCCTGGGCATCAGCCGCCAGCTCACAGATGGTTTTGCCGGTGATCAGACCATCACGTCGTGCCTTGCTCAATGCCTTTTCGATGGGGGCGACCTTCTCTGCCATGGCCAGTGCCAGCTCGTAGCGTCCAACGGCCATTGTCGGGTTGCGGTTGCTGTAGATGTCCGCCGTCAGACGATCCCTTGCTTCAGAGGGACGCAGCAGAAGTCGAGCCGCCAGATGGCCTTTCCGGTCATCAGGTTCGACATAGGGCAGTCCGGTTGGAAAGATCAGGCGACGAAGCAGCCAGGCCAATGGGCGAAAAGGGAGGTTGCGCAGGAGTGAGCGCAGGCTCTCCTGCATGCGATAGAGGCCATCATCCAGCGCCCAGTGCAGCAGGGGGCGATCCGCCTCCTGGCACCCCTGGTTTTCGAAGTGTTTGAGCACTGCTGAAGCAATGTAGAGTTCGCTGAGGACATCTCCCAGACGCGCGGAGAGACGCTCTTTGCGTTTCAGGGTGCCGCCCAGGGTCATCATGGCAATATCAGCGCAGAGTGCAAAGGCGGCGCTCATCCAGTTGAGTTGTTGGTAGTAGTGTTTGTTTGTACAGGTTGTGGGGGAGGAGGAGAATTTTCCACGGGTCAGACCCAGGAAAAAGCTACGCACCAGGTTACTCAGCAGAAAGGAAGCGTGACCAAATACGGCATCATCAAACTCTTTTAACGCTTTGCCATCATCACCGGCCTGTGCGGCCTTGAACTCCCTGAGCACATAGGGGTGACAGCGTATTGCGCCTTGTCCAAAGATAATCATGCTGCGCGTCAGAATATTTGCCCCTTCCACCGTAATGCTGATGGGGATGGCCTGGTAGACCCGTCCCAGCAGGTTGCCTGGCCCAAGGCAGATGCCGCTGCCGCCATGAATATCCATCGCATCATTGATGACGGTTCGGTAGCGCTCGGTCAGGTGATATTTGATGATGGCGGATACCACCGAGGGCATCTCGCCTTTGTCCAGTGCGCCCAGGGTGACGGTGCGTGCGGCGTCCATCTGATAGGTGAGGGCGGCGATACGGGCCAGCGCCTCCTCCACGCCTTCAAAATAGCCAATGGGCATGTTGAACTGGCGGCGTACCCGCGCATAGGCTCCGGTGTAGCGGCAGGCTGCTTTTCCGGCACCTGTGGCCAACGCTGGCAGGGAGATGCTGCGCCCTTCAGCCAGGCTGTCCATCAGCATGCGCCACCCTTCACCGATGCCTTTCTGTCCGCCAATGACCCAGTCCATTGGGACAAAGACATCCTCGCCATAGTTGGGGCCATTTTGGAACGGAATGTTGAGCGGGATATGTCGTTTGCCGATATGAACCCCTGGGGTGTCTGCAGGAATGAGTGCGACGGTGATGCCCCGCTCCTCTTTTTCGCTGAGCAGGTGGTCTGGATCAAACAGCTTGAAGGCCAGGCCGATCACTGTGGCAATAGGCCCCAGGGTGATGTAGCGCTTATTCCAGTTGATGCGGATGCCCAGCACCTGCTCGCCTTCAAATTCGCCATAACAGACAATGCCGCGATCAGGCATTGCCCCGGCATCACTGCCGGCATCCGGTCCAGTCAGGGCAAAGCAGGGGATCTCCTGGCCTTTTGCCAGCCGTGGGAGGTAGTAATCTTTCTGTGCCTGGGTGCCATCATGCAGCAGCAGTTTGGCCGGCCCCAGGGAGTTGGGAACCATGATGGTCACCGCAGCGGTAACGCTGCGGCTGGAGATTTTCATCACGATCGTGGAGTGAGCCAGTGCGGAGAACTCCAGTCCACCATACGCCTTTGGGATGATCATGCCGAAGAAGCGATGCTCCCCAATAAATTTCCATACCTCTGGGGGCAGGTCGTAGTCTTCGTGTGTGATTTTCCAGTCATCCAGCATGCTACAGAGTTCATCGACTGGCCCGTCAATAAAGTCCCGCTCTTCCTGGGTCAGTGTTGGGACAGGTTCAGCCATCAGCTTGTTCCAATCGGGCTGACCGCTAAAAAGTTCGCCATCCCACCAGACCGTTCCTGCTTCCAGCGCCTCACGTTCTGTATCTGACATGGGGGGTAAAACGTTGCGAAACTTCTTGAGCAGTGGGCGGCTCAGATAGCGCTGACGTAACTCAGCCTGCCCGAGCAGACCACAGACAATGATGGCAACCGCCCAGGTTAAAAAGAGTGGAACCCCGTCGACAGCACCCGATGAGGAGATGATTATGAGCAGTGCAGCAGTGCCCAGCAGCCAGGTTCGTCCAGATACACGCTGATAGGCCAAAACCCCAAGGGCAGTGATAACAACTGCGGTAACAAGTATTTCCACTACAAACCCCCTTCTGTGAAGCCAATAATCTCAGTATTACAAAAAACAGTTACAGATAGTATCGGATAAATCCCACAAATATATTTTTAATGGTGCTTATTCCATGTAATTATTGAGGATTTCCATTGCGCTATGGATATGCTCTGCTGCCGTGTAAAAGTGGGGGGAGAAGCGGATACCACCACCGCGTTGTGCACAGATAACACCATTTTGCATAAGATAATGGTAGAGCTGTGTATGATCTGCGCCTGCAATGGAGAAGGTTACAATACCGGATTGGCGTCTTTGCTCTCTTGGGCTTAATAGTGTTGCTCCGCCAATGTCATCAATTAATTCAATAAGCAGGGAGACATTATCAGCTATTTTGTTGGATATAGTCTCCAGTCCCACCTCCTCGATCAATGAGAGGCTGGCCTGTAGCGCATGGATGCCCAGCATGTTCGGGCTGCCGCACTCGAAGCGGGTTGCCGTCGGGGAGGGCTGCCACTCGGTAGTGTCGTAATTTCCTGGTCTATCCACCATGTGCCAGCCGAACTGATTGAGGTTCAGCTGTTTACGAACCTCAGCCCGGCAATAGAATAGAGCCAATCCTTCTGGAGCCAGCATCCATTTGTGTCCATCGGCCATTACAAAGTCGGCCTGGCATCTGCGCAGATCAAAGGGCAGAGCCCCAAGGCTTTGAATGGCATCCACGCAAAACAGGATATTGTTTGTGCGGCAAAAGGCACCAAGTTTGTCGATATTGATGCGCAATCCGCGTGCATATTGCACAGAGCTGACGGTGATAAGCCGTGTATGCTCATCGCAACGTGCAATGAGCTCGGCTTCGGGCTCTGCCGATGCCGTTAGCTCGGCAAGCCGTAACTCAACGCCTTTGCTGGCAAGTGACTCCCACACAATGCGGTTTGAGGGAAATTCATCTGCATAACTGACAATGTTGTCACCGGGTTGCCAGTCAATGCCATAAGCTACCACTGAGAGTGCTTCAGAGGTGTTTTTTAGCAGGGCAATATCATCAGGGGATGGCGCATTGAGCAGTCTGGCCAATGATTTGCGCAAGCTGCGTTCACTCTTTAACCACTTAAGATAGTGCTGAGCACCATGAGACAGGTTCTCCTGAGCGAAGGCAGAGACGGCCTTGGCGGTTCGCCGTGGCCAGGGGGCAACAGCGGCATGGTTCAAGTAGTAGATGTTATCAGCGAGTGGAAACTCCTCGTTATACGGGGAGATGGCAGTGCTGTCTTCTGGTAGCTTGCTTCTCATGGGAAACAGTATAGCGACTACTCTGCTCAGCCGTTTATTTTTCACAATAAAGTTTAAAGCCCCTGTATAGGGGGTTTTAAACTAGCCGGGTTGGGCATGCTTTAGAGGGTGTCAGTGTAATGTTGCTAACAAAGTGTTATTGATACTGAGCGATCTGAATTCAATCAGATCCTGATTTAGCTCATTGAGTTGCCTGGTGACATCGTGTAGCTGACTTTTTACTTCAGCATGGCGCAGTTTAATGATGGCGGCATAGAGCAACCCGCCAGGCAATATTATGCTTATTGCGCTGTCTTTGGTGGTGAATTCCCTCTCTTTTTCGGTTTTTGATAAAGCGGCTTTGCGTCTGCTTAAAACTGACCTGGTACTATTGATCTGTTGCAATATCTCTGTTGTTGTTGCATAAGGCAGGCTGGTGATGAAATCAGAATGTTGGCTCTGTTGCGCTTTGTGGCCTATTTTTTTATGGGTTGTAAGCAGGCTGTTTGCATGCGACAACTGTGCGCAACAAAACAACGCTATAAAAAAAATCATCATACTAAAATGCGAATGCAACATGATCTATCTCCAGACATCTTTAGTGATGCTGAAAGTCTAGTGAAGTGGTAATAAAAAATTGTGAATGGGTTAACCATTGGCGCCTGTCGGTTAAATTATTGAGGTGATATTGCCTGAAATGCTACCTGTGGCACGCACCAGCTGTGCTTGAGTGCGCATAAATAATGAACTTGGCTCACTCTATCCTGGGAGGGTGTTTCCGGCCAAGAAAATACTGGACTAAGCGCGAATCTGGGGGTAGTTTCTAAATACGCCCTGATTAGATGGTCAGGCGATGTTTTTTAATGGGATTGAATTTGCTCAGAATATATGCCAGTTGCAATGCAAGACAATAGGTTACAAGAGGTTTCTGCCATGCAGGCAAGCAAGCTGCTTCTGCTGATTGTGTTGATGTGCGTCTCTGCTGTGCCTGCGGTTGCGCAAGAACAGGGGTTTGAGCCGAAAGGTGGATTAACCGATATATGTAAAAACTTTTTGGGTACCGAATGTGATGCAGAGCAGGAGTCGTTGCTGCGGTTGTATGTTGGCAATATAGATATCTATAGCCTGTCAAAGGATCTGGACGTCTTTGCTGGCGAACCCACTGCTTTTGAACTGTTGCCTAAGGATCATGCGGGTTTTGTTAACTGGAATAAAGCGGTAACAGAAGGCATTATTCGACCTAGAGCCTCTCTTGCAGAACAAAAAGAGGACGAATATGAAGGGTACTTTGCAAACCTTATGGTCTTTCAGACAAAGGTGCCGCAGATACCGGATGTGATCTTCCCACATGGTATGCACACCTATTGGCTAAGTTGTGATAGCTGTCACCCCGAGCCTTTCAAAAAAGCTGTGGGCGCTAATAATTTCACAATGGGCGATGTGATTGCAGGAAGATTTTGCGGAAAATGCCATGGGAAAGTATCCTTTCCAGCGGCTACATTTAAAAACTGCAACCGCTGTCACATGCTTAAAAAAACAAAGGCTCAGGTATGGAGTGGAACGCCATAGCAAAGCTGTGACCGCAGGTTATCTGCTCTCTCCATCATCATCTGCTGTGGACTGGGTAAAATTAAACCCGGTCATCTCCTCTTCAGTGCTCTCGGCTTCGCTCTCATCCTGTGGTTTTTCTATGGTTTCAAGGCTGAGTCCTGTGTTATCTGCATCGGCATCCCCTGATTCAGAGAGGCTGATACGCAGCCTGAGATTGTTGGGTGAGTCGGCATTTTTGAGGGCCTCATCCAGGGTGATTCTTCCCTCTTTATAGAGTTTGAAAAGTGCGCCATCAAAGGTCTGCATGCCAATCCCTTCTGATTTTTCCATGATCTCTTTAATTTGGGTGAAATCACCTTTTTTGATCATGTCCTGAATGGTTGAGCTGCCCAACAATATCTCAATGGCAGCGGCTCGTTTGCCATCGACAGTCTGCACCAGTCGCTGGGAGACGAAGGCTTGCAGATTGCTTGATAGATCCTGAAACAGCTGTGACCGGCGCTCTTCGGGGAAGAAGTTGATGATGCGATCCAATGCCTGGTTGGAGTTGTTGGCGTGCAGGGTGGAGATTGCCAGATGGCCGGTTTCGGCAAAGGCCAGGGCATGTTCCATGGTCTCCCGGTCGCGGATCTCACCGATCAGGATGACATCGGGTGCCTGCCGAAGTGTGTTTTTCAGGGCGTCGGCGTAGGTCAGGGTATCAACCCCCACTTCACGCTGATTTACAATGGAACGTTTGTGCCGGTGTACGAATTCGATGGGATCTTCAATGGTGATGATGTGGTCGCCACTGTTGGCGTTACGGTGGTCAATGAGGGCGGCCAGAGAGGTTGATTTACCAGAGCCGGTGCCGCCCACGAAGAGTATCAACCCCCGTTTGACCATAATGATGTCAGTCAGTATTTTAGGGAGGTTGAGATCCTTTACTGTGGGGATCTCTGTTTTGATGTTGCGTATCACCATGGATACTTCGTTGCGCTGCTTGAAGATGTTGACCCTGAACCGCCCGACGCCAGGTTCAGAGATCGCCAGATTCATCTCCAGGGCGGTCTCAAACTCCCTGCGTTGATCCTCATTCATCACCTCGTTGGCTATCTGCTTGATTTTCCCCGGTTTAAGTGACTCCTTCTCCAGGGGGCGGAGCACGCCGTGAAACTTGGCGCAGGGTGGGGCACCCGTGCTCAGGTAGATGTCAGAGCCGTCTTTAACAGCCAGGATTTTAAGGTAGTCTTTGAATTCCATTAAGGTGCCTCACTTCTTGATCGTTGATACAGCTTGTAGCGACGGAGAGAGGAAATACATTAGTGCTGCGCTATCTCTTCAATGTGACTGAAGATTCCAGAGCAGTGCATAAAAAAAGGTCTGCCGAGGAGAGCGAGGCAGACCAAATCAAAGGGAGAGTGCTTAAGCGCAGATTTGAAGGTGTTCTCTGTGTCTCAAAACCAACCGCTTGCTAATAAGCATGGCAAGCAGAGCGAAAGGCGGCTGTGAACTGTGTCACAAAATGGGCTAATGGCAATTTTTTATGGCATCCCCGTGTGCCATCCCTGCTGAAGGAGGTGGGCTAGGAGCCTGTCCGAGAATAGGAGCCACAGTGAGGAAAAGCTGGATTTGGCCAGATTCCTCCATTATTTTCGTTAAATATGCCCAATATTCGCCTCAAATAATGAAAAAACCTGACTCAAACCA
>JALSJZ010000095.1 GCA_026989135.1 Sedimenticola sp.
CTACTGCATGGAAATGCATTCTATTGACAGCGTAGTATCTAGACTGATCAATATCATTGAAGATATTCATTAATATGTAGCTATATTATTTGCTAAGACAATGAAAGTGAAAATATATATAAAAATTACCTTCATTTTTTTTCTAGCCTTATATTGGTCACAAGGCTTCACAGAAAACAAGGAACAAAGAAATTATCCTCTACTATTTGGGATGAATATTGGCGCAAAAAACTACGATGATTTACAGTACCAAAAAGATATATCCAGATTAAACGCAGTTGTTCTTGGTTTTTACAGGGGATGGAAAGGAAAACATGGACAAAGCATCAGAGAGGCGGTAAGAAATATAAAACGATATAATCCAGATATTCTTATAGGCCAATACACTGTCCTCAATGAAGCGTATAGTGACCCCAATAATGTAGCAACACAGGATAAATTATCGAAGCTTAATCATGAGAATTGGTGGCTACGAAATAGTAAAGGAGAGAAGCTCCAATGGTCCAAACTGTATTCAACGTGGGATATAAATATTACTGATTTAGCTCAAGCTGATAAGAATGGCTTACGATACCCTGGTTGGCTTGCACTTCGAGACTACAACATATATTTCTCAAAAGTGCCGGAATTTGATATTTGGTATTTCGATAATATATTTTACAAATCCAGGGTAAATAAAGCTGATTGGAAAGGAACTTGGACTGATATTTCCAGCGCTGCAAATGATATTCAACGCGCATTCCGCCGCGCCCATTTAACTGAATGGAGGGCGGCACGCAAGCTGAATGAAAATCTAATTCAAATTGGCAACATAGACAATAACTTATCATACGAGGAGTACAAAGGAAAACTACAGGGAGCCTTCCTTGAATGCTTGATGGGAAAAAAGTGGTCCATTGGAAATAAGCATGGTTGGTCTGCAGTCATGAAGCGCTACCGTGATGCCATCAATAACACTATCGCACCTAATATCGTTATATTTCATATCTGCGGTAGTTCGAGTGACTATAAGTTATTCCGCTTTTCATATGCATCTTCATTGTTGGATAATGGCTGGTACTCCTATACAGACGAAGAAAAAGGCTATAGCTCAGTACCTTGGTTCGATGAATACAATGTAAAACTTGGCAAACCATTAGAACCACCAACTTATACCGCAGACAATGATGGCACATACAAACGAAGATTTGAAAATGGGATGGTAATTGTAAACACCAACCTACTACTTAATATTACAACTAAAATTGAGCCTGGCTATCGTAGGATTAGTGGCGAGCAAGACCCTCAAGTTAACAATGGCCTTCCAGTTAATGTTATAACTATCCGCCCACAAGATGGTCTTGTGCTTATCAAAGATATTCCTAAAACACCGACTAATTAATGCTGCACTTAATTTAATATTAAAAATAGTTTATCACGGTTATTTCATGAGAGTATTAATTAGCGCCCCAAATCTGGATGAAAACAAAAACGTTAGCGGGGTGTCTGAAGTTGTAAAAAACATCTCCAAAATTGACGGCATAGCATTTTCTCATTTTCTCATAGGATCTCCAGATGGACATAACCAGCTAACGGGGAAAATTATTAGAAACTTGCTTGCAATATTCTCCTTATGGAGGCATTTTTTACTTGGCAAGTTTGATATTTACCACTCAAATACCGCACTAAACCCTCCCTCAATCCTTAGAGATTTAATATTTACTTCAATCGCAAAAATCATGGGGGTGCATGTATTGCTGCACTTGCATGGTGGAAAATTTATCTCAAAAGAAAGTAACGGCAAAAAGTGGCATATTCTTATTAAAATGCTCTGTAAAAAAGCAGATTTGATTATCACTTTAAGCCAACAAGAGAAGGATCACATGCATGGCATGTATGGTATTGATCGTAACTATATGGCAGTTCTAAGCAACTGCATTGATAACCCGCTTTCACCCACCATTCAGTTAACATTGAAAAATAAAGATACAATAAACTTTCTTTTTCTTGGCCGTATTTCACTGGAAAAAGGCATTCTAGAAATAATAGAAGCATTTAAGGGGCTAGATCCTCTGGGTAATTTTAAATTTACTATCTGCGGCGAAGGGCCACTCAGAGACCACGCTTGCTCTTGTTTATCAAAAATCCTGGGCAACAAGTTTAAGTACCAGGGAGTTGTAAAAGGAAAACTAAAAGAAGATATACTGAGTAAAACCCATTATATATTGCTACCTTCATGGTACGAAGGTATGCCTATGACCCTTCTAGAAGCACTAGGAAAAGGAGCTGTCCCCATAACCACTGACGTATCAGTATCAATTAATGAATTAATCAAACATAACTGTGGTATTTTTGTAAAACCAGGTGACATCAATTCACTTAAAGAAGTACTAAGCAAAGCAATCCACCGAAAATTTGACTGGAATAAAAGATCCATAAAAGCAAGAGGGCTAATTACAGGCAAGTACAAGTGCAAACAGATGCGAACTGAGTTAAAAAAAATATATACCGATATAATCTAAAATACTATTAAAATTTCGGGAGTTTCATCTTGCGCCGAATTTTCCATTTTGCAATTATTCGCATCATTTTTTAGAATCTTGGCAGTTTCATTTTTCTCAGCCTCTCAATTGCATGATCAAGGTGAGATTGTAGCTCTTTCTGCACCTGTGCAACGGCTTCACCAACGCCACTCTGAGCCGCTTCATTTGAAGCCTGCTCTTTTGTACCCGCTGGATGTTCAGCCAGCCCTAAGCGAGGTGTTGCAGCGCACTCCTCCACCTCGGCCTTGTCCATGGTGACCTCCAGCATTATCTCTGCTGTGATCTGCTGCTTATCCTCTGCAAAGCCATACACCAATGCCAGATCACAGACCCGGTTGATAATTCGTGGCGTACCGTGGCTTAACATAAATGCGGCTTCACAGGCTTCATCATCAAACAGATCAGAGTTGCCGCCTGCTACTGTAAGGCGATGTTTGATGTAGGCTTTGGTCTCCCCTTCATTAAGTCGTTTCAGATGAAAATCTACCGAGATGCGCTGTGAAAACTGCTCCAGCTCTGGCCGCCTCAGCATGCTGCGCAGTTCAGGTTGACCTAGCAGCACCATCTGTAAAACCTGGTGTTTGTCTGCATTGATATTGGAGAGCATGCGCAGCTCTTCCAGGGTTTCAATACTGAGGTTTTGCGCCTCATCAATCATCAGTACTGTGCGATGGTTTTTGCTGTATTCATCAATCAGGAATTCATTGAACGCTTGATAGAGTTCTACTTTGGTTCTGTTTTTATAGTCCAGGCCAAAGGCAAGCAGCACCCACTGCAACAGTTCGCCAAACGACTTCTGTGCATTGGTGATGAGGCCAATCGTCACTTCGCCGCCCATCTGATTCAGCATATGTCGGCTAAGGGTGGTTTTTCCACTGCCTATTTCACCCGTAATCACAGTAAAACCCGCCTGACTCATAAAACTGTATTCCAATAGGGTCAGGGCAGTTTCATGACTTTTGCTCAGGTAGAGAAAATCAGGATCCGGTAGCAGTGAAAATGGCCTCTCACTGAAGCCGTAATAGGATTCATACATGATCAGTAGGGATGATCCACAGTGCTTTCCGAAGATTTATTCAGCACGGTGCCAAGTATATTGATAGAGTCCAGCAGCTCTACCGCACGCTTCAGTTCGTTCTCTTGGGTTTTTCCATCTTCGACAACCAGCAGCGCGGCATCAACATAGGGAGCAAATGCAATCACATCATCACATGGCAATACAGGGGGAAGATCAAACAGCACAATGCGCGAGGGATAACGGCTCTTTAGCTCTTCTACCAGTTCAACCATTTTAGGAGAAGAGAGTGTCTCAGATGAGCTGGAAAAGGGCTTGTGACCAGGAAGAATGACCAAACGCTCGATGCCGGGGTTGATCAGTATGCTGCTTAATTCTACATCGTTCAGCAGGTAGTCACTGATACCCAGGCCAGGGATACCGGGGAAGTAGCTGTGCAATTTTGGCCTGCGCAGATCCATATCAACCAGCAGCACAGTATGGTTAACTTCCCGGGCGAGGCAAATAGCCAGGTTAATTGCCGTTAATGTTTTACCGCACCCTTCTGTAGGGCTGGTGATTGCCAATGAGTTCCACTTATTAACGCGCAGCCGCTGGAGTACTTGTGTTCGTAACACCTTGTAAGCAGCAGTTGCCGGATCATTTTCATCTATGGCAACCACACGTTTTTCATACAGGCTGTCAGGATGCAGAGAGACGACACTTGTCTCGGTATATTTAATGTTCTGATCAGGCTTTGGCCCTTCTTTGTACTTTGTTGAAAGCCCATTATTCTCACCACGAGCCTTATCCAACGCTTGTTTTATTCGTTCCATTTTGCTTCACCTTAACGCAGCAAACTGCATGATATTCTGTTGTGCATTATTGCAATAAAACCCGACTGCATCGCATTTTATACATTCGATATTAATCAACCCGTCCATCACAATCCTTCCATGCGACGAAGTGCTGAATACCAAAGCACATCCAGTGGCATGAACAGGAAATGCACCAACAAAAGCGTGCTTCCAATAATGGATAGCACCAAAAACAGCCCCATTAGTTGTCGCAGAACCTTTCGCCTACGGTCTGAAGCATTCGATATGGATGGAATAACCGCAAGTGGCGGCATCCCTACAGCCTGGATAACACTGCGGGCACCATGGATCGCACCATCCAGCGCCTCTGCCGTTGCTGTGACGCCAATACCTCCAATCATAGAAAATACAAAGCCAAGAAACATAATCGCCAGACGATTTGGTGTTTCGGGTTCTTCAGGCAGTTGTGGCGGCTCTATCAAGGAGAAGCGTTCACCTTTGTTCTCTTTCTCTAAGGTTTCGGCCAGCTCTGCTTCCATCTGTTTTGCTTTAATCTCCTGATATTTAGCCAGCGCATTTTCGTAATCACGACTCAGGCTCCTGTACTCTTTTTCAACCTGTGGCGCATTCATAATACGCCTTTCATAATCATCCAGTCTTGCCATAAGTTCTTGCCGGCTTTTATGGAAGGATGAGAGATCAGATTCTGCGGCCTCAAGTTGTGCCTGCAACTGAATATAAGCCGGGTTATCCGGCTTGGACGTTGGTGCTTTTTCAGGCCTCCCCTTAATAAACTCCTGATCAAGAACCAGTTGCATATTCTTGATAGAGCTCTGGATTTTTTTCACATCAGGGTGTTGATCTGAGTAGCGTTCCGTTAGCTCGATGCGCTGGGTATCCAGGTCTTTTAACTGGGTTTGAAGCTCTAGCGTCATACCCTCTGGTTGAGTCTCTTTCTTTAATGCTGCAATCTCCTTACGCATCTTTTTTAGATCAGGATGGCTCTTGGCATAAACAGCGGAGGCGGTAATAAATCTTGCCTGCAGATCTGTCAAGCGGTCTTCCGGGCTGAAGATTCGCTCACCCGTTGCGGTATAAAGCAGGCTATTGGGGGCTATTTGTGCAAGCTCTGAGCCGAGGTAAATCCGGCGCTCCTCCAGTGCTCTGATTTGGCGTTTAACCTCTGTAAGCTCACGCTCCGTGCGCTCCATCAGCTGTAGATTAAGCTGAACAAGCTCAGGGAGCTGATCCACATTCTTCTCTTTAAACGCAGCCATTTCAGCTTCAAGCGCTGCAACCTGCTCTCTTAGCTTTTGCGCCTCTTCACCAAGAAACTTGGATGCTTCACCTGCCAGACTGCTTCGCTGCTTCAGATTCTCATTTAAAAACAGTGTTACCAGCTCATTAGCCACGCGCTGTGCCATGGCTGGAAATTCATAATCAAATGAGATCGTGAACGCTATAGTGGCGGCTACTGGTCTTCCATGCTTGGGGTCTACAACATCTGCTGTAATCATTTCCAGCGAGATGTTGTCACGCATCTCTTCCAGCACCATTAATATGCTTTCTGTCTGCAGCTTCTCCTCATACAGGCCAAACTGCTCAATAATCCGCTGCAGGTTTGTAGTGGTCATAACCCGCTGGCTAATAAGCTGGATACGCTGGTCGGCATAGCTGGTCACGGTAGATCGAACAAGATCTGCCGGGATCTCCTGTTGCTCGATAAGAATGGTCGCACCAGAGCGGTATGTCGGAGGCCATAACAGTGCAATTGCTGCGCTGACAATCAGAATCACGAGTACCGTAGCGATAAATTGAATCTTGCGGCGTTTAAGGACGGCGATATAGTCGCCAAGCCCTTTAATATCTTCTTCCATTATTTTTCACCAAAGAGAAAAGATCTGTTTTTTTGTTTCACAATCTGACTACCATAGCCCGGCTGATGGCTTTGCAGGCCAAACATACCTGGCAGATAGAAAAACCGCATTGGAATCTGCTGTTCGCCCGCTGGCATCATAGCGCTGGCGTCGGTAGCGGTATGAGCCTTCAATCAACCACCAGCGCGCGACTCTCCAGCGCACCTTTGGCTGGATTGAGTAAAAGACCCGGTCACGAGATTTATCATTTTCATCGGTAGAGGCATTACGATAAGCCGTTGTCTCCAGGTGCAGGCTACGACGCTCATCAATCCGGTAAGCTGCCTTTACAGAGAGCTTATCTGTTACCAGCAGAGCCCCTCCCCCACTGGGGAGCACATTGCGACGGAACAGGCCATCAATGGTCATCTGCTCAAAAGTACGCTTGATATTGGCACTTAACAGGTATCCGGTATCACTCTCATTTTGGGTTGGTCCGGACTCAGTATCCGCATAGCGCATGCCGACGCTGCCTCCGGCACTGAACGTCTCGGAAAAGTTATGGTTGACGCCGACCATAAAACCAATATCCTGGGTCTTGGTTTTAGCCCAATCTGATCCTTTGTACAGTGAATAGGCTAATGTGGAGTAGAGCACGGTCTTCTGATTCAGTGAGTATGAGAGCATGCTGTCGATCACTTGATAGGTATAATTTACCAGGCCTGAATTCCCTCTGTTTTTATACTTTGTATCAATATAGCTATAACCCAGCTTGAGCGACGTACGTTCGGAAATAGCATGTGTCCAGGATAGTGCAAAGTTCTTTTGAATCCGGCGCCTGCGAGATTCCATCAAGCCGCTGCTTGCAACCTCACTGCTTAAGGTAGAGTCAAGTTTAATCGCTGCATTAACGGTAAATTCATCACGCTCTGTGCGGTGGGTTGCATCTATGCCCAGGTCAAAATCATTGGTATCCAGATCATCCTCCCCGGAGTATTTCTGCAATGCCGCCCCACCGTTGAGTTGAACATCTGTGGTCTCTGTGCGGCGGCCTGTTTTAATCTTGCCGGCAAGCACCATACCAACGACGGCATCATGCTTCCCGCTGGTCAATCGAATATTGTCGTCATAGAGGCTCTGGGCGCGCGTGGAGGATTCCGAATACCACTGTGCCGCATTGAGCGCACCGGGAAAGAGGATCATCAACCCGACAAGCAGCCCTGTATTGCCAGGCCGTATCACGGTAATGATCTTGTCTGCCACCTATGGCACCACAACCACGTCACCGCTCTCCAGCAGTATGTTTTGTTCCAGTTTGACCCCTTTTTCCACCTCATCGTAGTTGAACATTATGGCCTGTAGCACACCATCTGTCCGACGCAGGATTTTTATCTTTTCCACTTCGGCATAGGGGGTCATGCCACCCGCTTTACTCAGCACCTGCATCACATCTATCTTGCGAACAAACGTAAACTCACCCGGACGATTGACCCTGCCGAGCACATAGATAATATTGCCAAGAATCTGCTTGAGAGAGACGGTAACCACAGGGTCGGGGATATAGGCCTCAAGTTTTGCTGTGATTTCGTCATTCAGCTGCTTAACCGTACGCCCTTCAGCAATCACATCGCCCACCAGCGGGAAAGAGAGCCCGCCATCCGGCCTTACCAGCACTTCACCCTGCATGCCCTCCTCTTTCCAGACCGATATTTCAAGAATATCGCCTGGCTGCAACCCGTACCCTGCCCCTCCCGCCACAGCCGTAGAGAGAGAAAAAACAGAAGATGCCAGCAGCATCCAAAAGCGCTTCAAGTGCTGATAAAACATAGATTTATTTCCATTGCATTAAGGAGCTCACCCCTTGATTTTGACCCTTGCCATGGCCTATAGAACCAGCCGAAAAGAATAGAGGTTATTACGCTTAACATCAACGGCTTATATCCTGCTTAAGTTACTTTAAATTCAGGAAGCCCCTGCTTGGTTCAGGAAGCCCCTGCTTGGGCAGAGCCGGAACAGTGTCAGCTTTTTTTACACTCCGGCACAGGCAGGGCGCTTATTATCATCCATACTATTGATTATAAACAGAAAAACAAACATGGCCTGCAAATTGCATTGTTATTTGCGTTTACTAAATGTTCTGGTCATCCTGCCGAAGAAGGGGTGTATTGGAACGAAGATTGGCTTTTGCAGGAGAAAAAAACAGATGTTGCAATTAAAAATATTCAAGCCGGTAGCAATTTTGGGGCTGATGGCGGCCTTTGCCTCGCCTGGGGTTTATGCGGGTTATGACTGGAGCTTTACATCAGGAAACTGCATCAGCGGTGGTTGTAGCAACAACGGTGCTACATATGGCAATCAGTGGGGCTTTGATGGAGCAAATGGCCATGATGATGTAACCGTTTCAGCTTGGTCAAATACAGGCAGTGGCGGCAGTCTGCAAACTGGAAAGATCAAGGTGTGGACCGGGCTTGGGGTGGAGAACCGCAGTGACCCAAGTGGCGCCCCCAATCATGCAGTAGATAATGGTGGCACCGATGGATATTATGATTCCGTGCTATTCGACTTTGGCAGTGATTCGATTGCATTGAATAAAATCCGGTTGGGTTGGGTTGGTAGGTGGGATAATGATCCCACTCCAGTTCTAAATAATACAAAGGATTCTGATCTTACCGTGCTGGCCTATACGGGCAGCGGAACCCCATCTCTAGGGGGCAATAAATATTCTGACCTTATATCCAACGGCTGGGAGCATGTTGGTGACTATTCCAATATTCATGACGAAACCAATATGGAAAAAACCATCAATACAACCAATGTCTCCTCCAGCTACTGGTTGATCGGAGCCTTCAACCCCATATTTAGCGGTAAGAGCTGGACCAACGACAACGACTATTTTAAGATTTACAAGCTGTCCGGTGAAACAACCTCTTCTGGCTGTAGCGGAGGTGGCTGCTGTAGTGGCGGCGGCAGCAGTGGCTGTGGCGGTGGTAGCGTGCCAGAACCCTCCAGCCTGCTGCTGCTGGGGTTTGCCTTGCCGCTCTTAAGGCGTCGAACACGCAGCTGATCTGGTAAAGCAAAACCATTGAACAGGATTGAGCAAAGGATTGCTCAAGCGGCACTACTGCCCCCAGCAAATTGATAAACCGGCACAGCTTAGGGCTTATCTTCGGGTCTATGCCATATTGGCTAAAACCATGAAGAGCATGAAGGAAATGAAGGGTTGAAGTAGAATAGTGAGTTAGCACATCAAAGCCTTTATGCACTTCATGTTCTTCATGTTATAAATCCACCCGCTCGATATGGCATAGACCCTTATCTTCTGTTTCATAACTTCCGGTTAAAGAGCCCCCCCTTTCCCCAAAAGATTCAGCATCTGCTTCCTGCTGAGGTGTAAAAAAACCTGACAAATACGGGGTATTTAGGGCGTTTGTCAATTTTTTTCACGGCATGAAAAATATTGTTTTTTTGAATCCCTATAATTATCAATGAGTTAGCATTTTTCGGGGTGTAAAAAAAGCTGACACTTATTGTGGTAAATAGCGGGTAAATCACAGCCAAGGCGCTCAATCCTCAATACTAAACCATCAAATTTTAGTATCATTGCCCCTCCTTTCTACCCTGAAACCAAGGTGCACGATGCTGATTCTCCGTGGCGCTCCCGCGCTTTCTGAATTTCGCCTGAAAAAACTGCAACAGCGAATCGCTGAGTCTATAGGCCGCCCCGTCGCTCTATATGCAGAGTACCTCCATTTTGCTGATATTGAGCAGACACTGGATGAGGCGCAACAGCGGGTGCTGGATCGTATCCTGCGTTATGGGCCGCATCTGCCCGAGCATACCCCAGATGGCACGTTGATTCTGGTTGTGCCACGTCCCGGCACCCTCTCGCCCTGGTCGAGCAAGGCCTCCGATATTGCACATAATTGCGGCCTGACCACCATTAGACGCCTGGAGCGGGGAGTCGCCTACTATCTTGCGACAACTGGAGCGCCGCTTTCTGATCATGAATTGAATACGGCCATGGTGCTGCTGCATGATCGGATGACAGAGTCTGTGCTGACCGATCCGCAAGATGCGAATGGCCTCTTTGCCCGCACTGAACCGGCTCCATTGCAGTCGGTGGATATTATGGGGGGCGGCAAGGCGGCGCTGGTGGTCGCCAATCGCACATTGGGGCTGGCACTCTCTGCCGATGAGATCGACTATCTGGTCGAGAGCTTTCAGGGGCTGGGGCGCAACCCGACCGATGTAGAGCTGATGATGTTTGCCCAGGCCAATTCGGAACACTGTCGCCACAAGATCTTTAATGCCGACTGGATTGTGGATGGAGAGAAGAAAGAGCACTCCCTGTTCAAGATGATTCGCAATACCACTGAACAATCACCCGACCGGGTTTTATCCGCCTACAAAGACAATGCATCCGTGATTGAGGGCAGCCGTGGAAGACGTTTTCTGGTTGATCCCACTGAGGGTGTCTACGGTTATCGGAATGAGGATATTCATATCCTGATGAAGGTGGAGACCCACAATCACCCGACGGCCATCTCTCCCGAGCCGGGGGCTGCAACCGGTGCCGGTGGCGAGATTCGCGATGAAGGTGCAACCGGCCAAGGCTCCAAACCCAAGGCCGGACTGGTGGGGTTCTCGGTCTCCAACCTGCGTATCCCAGGGGCTGTACAGCCGTGGGAGGAGGATTTTGGCAAGCCTGAGCGGATGGCCTCGGCACTCGATATCATGCTGGAGGGGCCGATCGGCGCGGCCTCTTTCAATAATGAATTTGGCCGCCCCAATCTGGCAGGCTATTTCCGCACCTTTGAGGCGAAGGTTCCCGGCCCGAATGGAGAGGAGCTGCGAGGCTATCACAAGCCCATTATGATCGCAGGCGGCATGGGCAATATCCGTGCCGGGCATGTGCAGAAAAATGACTACCCGCCGGGCACCCCGCTGGTGGTGCTGGGCGGCCCGGCCATGCTGATCGGGCTGGGCGGCGGTGCCGCCTCCTCGATGTCCAGCGGAGCCAGTGCCGAGGAGCTGGATTTTGCCTCGGTACAGCGCAGCAATCCGGAGATGGAGCGGCGCTGCCAGGAGGTGATCGACAGCTGCACAGCACGCGGAGAGAACAACCCGGTGCTATGGATTCACGATGTGGGTGCCGGTGGCCTCTCCAATGCCCTGCCCGAGCTGGTGCATGATTGCGGCCGTGGCGGCAGGTTTGAGTTGCGCACGGTACCAAGTGACGACCCAGGCATGTCGCCCATGCAGATCTGGTGCAATGAGTCACAGGAGCGCTATGTGCTGGCCATCAACGCCGAGCAACTGGCTGAATTTACCGCCATCTGCGAGCGCGAACGCTGCCCCTATGCCGTGGTGGGTGAGGCGACACAGGAGCAGGAGCTGCTACTGGGCGACGCCCATTTTGGCAACAACCCGATCGACCTGCCGCTGCCGCTGCTGTTTGGCAACACCCCACAGATGCTGCGCAATGTGCACCACCACAGCTTCCATAAACCTGAATTTGAGACCGCAGGGATCGACCTTGAAGAGGCCGCACTGCGGGTGCTGCACCTGCCAGCCGTGGGCAGCAAGAGCTTCCTCATCACCATTGGTGATCGCTCCATCACCGGCCAGGTCTGCCGTGACCAGATGGTCGGCCCCTGGCAGGTGCCAGTGGCCGATGTTGCGGTAACCGCCAGCAGCTATCACGGCTACAGCGGCGAGGCGATGGCCATGGGGGAGCGCACGCCGCTGGCACTGATCCACCCGGCGGCATCCGGCCGCATGGCTGTGGGCGAGGCGATCACCAATCTGGCTGCGGCCTCAATTGCCCAGCTAAGCGACATCAAGCTCTCAGCCAACTGGATGGCAGCGGCCGGGTACGGCGCAGAGGATGCCGCCCTATTCGATACCGTGCAGGCGGTGGGCATGGAGCTCTGTCCGACACTGGGCATTGCCATTCCGGTGGGCAAGGACTCCCTCTCAATGAAAACCGTCTGGCAGGAGGGTGGTGAAGAGCGAGTGATGGCTTCACCGCTCTCCCTGATCATCTCCGGTTTTGCGCCGGTGCAGGATCTGCGCGCCACTCTGACACCACAGCTGCGCAGTGACCAGGGTGACAGCGACCTGATCCTGATCGACCTGGGCAAGGGGGCCAACCGCCTGGGAGCCTCGTCACTGGCCCAGGTCTACAAACAGGTCGGCCATCATGGTGCTGATCTGGACTCCCCTGAGGCGCTGAAGAGCTTCTTTGATGTGATCCAGAGCCTGAACCGGGATGGCCTGCTGCTGGCCTACCACGACCGTTCTGATGGCGGCCTGTTCGTTACCCTCTGCGAGATGGCCTTTGCCGGTCGCTGTGGTCTGGATATTTCGCTGGATGACCTGGGCAGTAACCTGCTGGCAGCGCTGTTCAGTGAAGAGCTGGGAGCCGTGGTGCAGGTCAAACATGCCGATACAGATGCCGTGCTGAAGCGCCTGCATGATACCGGACTGGGTCGCTACAGCCATGTTATCGGCAGTCCCAATGAACGGGGGCAGATTGAATTTACCTGCGGGCAGAAGGTGGTGCTGAGCCACAGCCGGGTAACGCTGCAACAGGCCTGGTCCGAGACCAGTTATCGCCTGCAGACCCTGCGTGACAACCCTGAGTGCGCGCAGGAAGAGCACAACCGTATTGCCGATCAAAATGACCCTGGGCTACAGGCCAGCCTCAGTTTTGACCTGGATGAGAATATTGCCGCACCTTATATAAACAGTGGTGCCCGCCCCCCCATCGCCATCCTGCGTGAACAGGGGGTCAATGGTCAGATCGAGATGGCAGCGGCATTTGACCGCGCCGGTTTCCAGGCCGTTGATCTGCACATGAGCGACATTATTGAGCAGCGCAGAGGGCTGGATGAGTTCCGTGGCCTGGTCGCCTGTGGCGGCTTCTCCTATGGTGATGTGCTGGGTGCCGGTGAGGGGTGGGCTAAATCCATCCTCTTCAACGCCCATGCCAGGGCGCAGTTCGAGGCCTTTTTTCAGCGCCCGGAGACCTTTACCCTCGGTGTATGCAACGGCTGCCAGATGCTCTCCAATCTGCATGAGCTGATCCCCGGTGCCGAGCACTGGCCGCACTTTGTACGCAACCGCTCCGAGCAGTTTGAGGCACGGGTGGCGATGGTTGAGGTGCAGCGCTCCCCCTCCATCCTGCTGCAAGGTATGGCCGGTTCCCGCATGCCAATCGCGATTGCACACGGTGAGGGAAGAGCCGAGTTTCGCAATGCAGCGCATCGGCAACAGACGCAGCCCCAGGTGGCGCTACGCTATATTGAAAACAGCGGTGAGATTGCCAGCCGCTACCCAGCCAACCCCAATGGTTCACCCGATGGTATCTCTGGCCTGACCACTGCCGATGGCCGGGTAACCATTATGATGCCGCACCCGGAGCGGGTATTCCGCACGGTACAGAACTCGTGGCACCCTGATGAGTGGAGTGAGGATGCCCCCTGGATGCGGATGTTCCGCAATGCCAGGGTGTGGGTGGCATAGATCTAAACGTGGATTACAAATTGAACCTAATTCCTGCAAGTGGTCATGCTTGCAGAGTGTAAGATATTGATTCTTAGAGTGAATGACAACTTTGTGTGTCATCCTTATTGTGATGGCCGAAAAGTTTCATATCGCTATACAGGTCAATAGCTTGCGCTATGTAGGTGCGAGCACTTGCAGGATTTAGGTTGAAGATCACTTTTGTATAAATGCCGAGCATTCATTTGCCAGCACTGACTGCAATCCTCTTTTATCTTCAATGACCCGCAAAACAATCCACTCTTTCTCATCAAATGAGACAACCTCATGAGGGATATTTCCATTGATTAACTCTTGGGATACGCATTGAACGGCCTTTTTTGTTGCAAAGTCCATTGAGAGTTCCAGATCAAATGGCGGCTTGTTTATAGAATAAAATATAAGATACAGGGTGCCTGAAAGCGCAACCATCGTGAGCAGAAAGATTGAGATATAATTTGCAGTTGAGGTGGATGATTTTGATTGCATTTTACTCATACTCTTAGGTATTAAACGCCAATCGCTCCCGTAGTGTGCGGGAGCGATTGATGGCGCAATTAAACTGCTGTCTTGCTGTGCAGCTCGGCTGCCTGCAGCGTATTCTCCAGCAGCGTAGCAATGGTCATCGGACCAACGCCGCCTGGCACCGGGGTGATCCAGCTTGCCCTCTCCCTGGCCTCATCAAAATTGACATCCCCTGCCAGCTTGCCATCATCCATACGATTGATACCGACATCAATCACAATGGCACCGGGCTTGATCCAGTCGCCCCGCACATAGTTTGCCCGACCAACCGCAGCCACGACAATATCTGCGCCACGGATCTTGCCTTCCAGATCCTTGGTACGGCTGTGACAGACCGTGATAGTACAGCGGGCGGCCAGCAGCTCCAGCGCCATCGGGCGACCCACAATATTGGATTGACCAATGATAACAGCATCCAGCCCCTCCAGCTTCTGGCCGGTTCGCTCCAGCATGGTCATGATGCCTTTAGGCGTACAGGAGCGCAGAATCGGCATGCGCAGCACCAGTCGGCCCACATTATAGGGGTGGAAACCATCGACATCCTTGGTCGGCAGGATGCGCTCAATGACGGTCTCCTCGTCGATCTGATCCGGCAGGGGCAACTGCACCAGAATGCCGTCGATAGAGGCTTTGGCATTCAGCGAATCGATCAGCGCCAACAGCTCCTGCTGGGTTATCTCTGTCGAGAGCTTGTGCTCTTCCGAATAGAACCCCACCTCCTCACAAGAGCGACGCTTGTTGCGCACATAGACCTGAGAGGCGGGATCCTCTCCCACCAGGATTACCGCCAGACCCGGCGGCCGCTGGCCGGCTGCGATGCGTTCTGCAACGCAGGATTTAATAGATTGTCTTAAATCGGCTGCGATAGCCTTACCGTCGAGAATTTGTGCGCTCATACCTGTCCACTGAAAATAGGGTTGCTGAAGAAGGGGGGCGAATAATACCGTGAAAGCTGGAAATTATCATCCAAGGGCAGGCGTCATAATTAATTCACACCCCTGGTCGCCAATCTATCACGCCCAGCTGCGTTGCAAGGACTTGAAAGATACTTAATATTCCTACGCCCTTGCGCCTTGCTGGGCGCGCACTTTGACGACCATAAATGTAAATTAATTATGACACCTGCCCTAAATGAGATTGACGAAGCGATAGAGTATGCGTATTATTTCGCCTCCTTGCCGAACGGCACACAGTTAGGCATATCGGGGTATAGCGCAGTCTGGTAGCGCGCCTGCTTTGGGAGCAGGATGTCGGGAGTTCGAATCTCTCTACCCCGACCAATTTTTGCGAGCCGAACAATGCGCCCGTAGCTCATTTGGATAGAGCATCGGTCTTCTAAACCGAGGGTAGCAGGTTCGAATCCTGCCGGGCGCGCCATTTATGATATGGCGATGAACCGGTTGAGAATACAGCGTTTTCAGGCTGGCAAATTCGAACCCGCTACATCAATGAAAGCGGTTCGACAGATTCGCAGGAAGCGTGAAGTAATCCTGCCGGGTGTGCCATATCTATGACCCCGGCAGCCAGGAAAAAGCAGCAGTTTTATGGTGGGCGTAGCTCAGTTGGTAGAGTCCCGGATTGTGATTCCGGTTGTCGTGGGTTCGAGCCCCATCGTCCACCCCAACATTTACAATAAGTTATAAGCAGCTTCCCCCATAACTTATTACTTGCCATCCTCTCCCGGGCCGTTAGCTCAGCTGGTAGAGCAGGGGACTCTTAATCCCTTGGTCGAAGGTTCGAATCCTTCACGGCCCACCATATAAATCAATAACTTACATCGTTTTCACGGATTGTTTTAAATCCCCTGGCGTGACTTTTGCGTGACCTAGGAGGCTGTCCGAGAATAGGAATCATGGTGAGGGGAAGCTGGTTTGAGTCAGGTTTTTTCATTATTTGAGGCGAATATTGGGCATATTTAACGAAAATAATGGAGAAATCTGGCCAAATCCAGCTTTTTCTCACTGTGGTTCCTATTCTCGGACAGCCTCCTAGCTCACGCAAAGCCGCCGCAGCACTACCAGCTCGGGCTTTCCCTGCCCCCTATCACACACACTTTCAGCTGATTCAATGAGTCTTGATAACTCAGCAGCAGAATAGTGAGTTGTAATTCGTCCTGATCGATGCCCCAATAGATCCTGCCGATCTTCAAAACTTACTCCAGCCGCACGCAAACGGCGACCAAAGGTATGTTTTAGATCATGTACCCTGACTTGGGGCAACCCAACCTCTGCTCTGGCACGCTTCCATGCACTATTCAGCATGCGTTGAATGGGGCTGCCATTGTAGGGAAATACGTGAGTAGGATGTTTCCCCCTCTGGGCATTTACCACTGACAAGGCAATTTTATTCAGCGCAATAAGGCGTTCCTCTCCATTTTTCACATACTGCTCTGGAATAATGAATACTACGGTATCCAATGTTGGCACCTTTACCTCCCAGTCCCAACTCAGACTGCATATTTCACTGTCCCTGCAGCCAGTATTGACTGCAAACAGCGCCATCTGAGCTAGATGCTCCGGAAGCTCTTGGAACAACCTTGCCTGCTCATCCCAACTCATCGGATAAGGCCGCCGTTTGTTGGTGTTGGGCAGCAGCTTGATCTTCGGAGCGGCCGGTATCAGCGTTTTTCAAGAGAGTTGTCGCCTAAAGTTTAAGTTTATGCCGCCTTATTTTTATCCACCTCTGACTTACCTTTCTCAGGATTAAGATAAACCTTATCTATTCAATCACTACTGTCCCGTTAAATTATCGAACAATTTCTACTACCTAAATCCTGCAAGTAGATACCAACAAAGAAAGAAAATGGTAGACTCATCAATCAGTTAATTGCATTTAACCACAACCGATGAGTCACCATTTTCATGAGCAAGCATACCAGAAATAAGCA
>JALSJZ010000096.1 GCA_026989135.1 Sedimenticola sp.
CACCCTCGTCCAGCCACTTGGCAGCGCGGATCATCGCCTTGACCACCCGGATGTGGGTATTGGGGTACTTGTCTGCCCACCCCTTGGAGACACCAAAGACCTTCTCCGGGTTATTCTTCCAAATCTCATAATCAGTAATCACCGGCACGCCAATGCCCATAAATACCGCCTGCTGGTTCCAGGGTTCACCTACGCAATAACCGTAGATAGTACCGGCCTCCATCGTTGCCGGCATCTGCGGCGGCGGAGTCACGGAGAGCAGAACATCAGCATCGACCATGCCGCTTATCTCGCCCTTGGCTGGCGCGTAGTAACCGGGGTGGATGCCGCCAGCCGCCAGCCAGTAGCGCAACTCATAGTTGTGGGTGGAGACAGGGAAGACCATGCCCATATTGAAGGACTTACCCGCCTCTTTGAACTCATCCACTATCGGCTTGAGATAATCTGCCTTGATCGGATGTACCGGCTTGCCATCCTTGTGAGGCACATGTTTTTTCATCCTGGCCCAGATATCGTTAGAGACAGTGATGGCATTACCATTTAGATCCATTGAGAAGGCGGTAATGATGTCGGCCTTGGTGCCAAAACCGATGGTGGCTCCCAGCGGCTGACCCGCCAGCATATGGGCGCCATCCAGCTCACCATCAATCACTCGATCCAGCAGCACCTTCCAGTTGGCCTGCGCCTCCAGGGTGACATAGAGCCCTTCATCCTCGAAATAGCCCTTCTCGTAGGCGATGGCCAGAGGAGCCATGTCAGTCAGTTTGATAAAGCCGAACTTGAGATCCTCTTTCTCCGGCTCACCAACCTCTGCGTGGGCATTCGTTGCGAGAAACACACCACCGATGAGAGCGGCTGAACTCGCCGCCAGAACGAATCGCTTGAAAAAGCCTCCGCGCATAGTCTTGATAGTCATTGGTTACTCCTGATTGTGTTATTTATTGCCATAAAAAATACTCGAAACAAAACGGCGGAACTCACCCTCTTGTGCCTAACACCATTGTCCATATCCCATTATCATTCATACCACCGACCACCGTTGGCCGGCGCATATCTCACTCGCGCCCCTCGCTCTCTATAACCAGCGACAGAGTGCTCGCCACATTTTATAACTCGATTTTTGGAGTTCATTTTCGCACCAAACCGCCTCTTAACCAATTGACAGGTGAAGAGAACAGATCCCACGAAAAGTACAATTGACAGGTATTCAAAGCCCAACATCGAAACCAACCTGGAGCCTCCATGAATAATGACACGAACAAACACTTATTACCAAAATTGTATGGAAGAGGTGCAAGCTCAAAGCAGTCTAAGGAATAAGGGATGGGAACTTTATTATGTAATGAACATGACCTATCAGCACCTAAATCCCAATAACTATCTGTCATAGCTGCAATTTAAATCCGACTCTTAATAGTTACACTTAAGGCTGTAATCAAATTCAAAACAAACGGTATCACCAGGGGGCAAAACGGAAAAATGATGCAGATCAATTTCCCTTGCTTTGCAGGTGAATTATCGCACTGTTCTTTTGATAGAGCAAATTCTGTAATTACTTGATTATTATACTTATATAATTACTTGACTGCTGTGCTTATATATACACTTGAGCATTATGGTTATGTATTTAACCGACCGTTTTACTTGTGTATTTTTGCCTTTTTGTGACCACTTTTTACATGCTGTTTTCAGGATAGAATCACCTATATATTTTTCCAGCATCCATGGCCTTTAACAGACACGTAAAGTTTTGCTGTACAGGTCGGCACATGGCCGCACTCCCCCTTGCCCTCTATTGCCATGTTTGGCTTTGAATCCAGGGCAGCCAGGGCACGAGAAGCAAACCCTGGGGCAGAGATAGTTGAGTCCAATGCTCAGCTATAGTAATGTCCCACACACTCTCTCACTAACCCATTGAAGCCACTATTATGAGTGAATGCGGTTGCGGCTCCGTCCCTGTATCAGGCCCCCTCAAGACCCCGGAAGAGGCGCTCGAACTTCTGCTGTCCCGTGTCCGGCCTGTCACTGAAACAGAGCAGATACCCATCAGTGAGGCCTTGGGGCGTGTGCTGGCCGGCCCGGTATTCAGCCAGACCGCCGTTCCACCCTGGGACAACAGCGCCATGGATGGGTATGCCATCAACATCACGGATCTCACGCAGGAGATGACCACCCTGCCCGTTTCACAACGCATCCCCGCCGGTGTTGCCGGTAACCCGCTACAGCCCGGCACAGCTGCACGCATCTTTACCGGCGCACCGGTGCCACCCAATGCCGATGCGGTTGTAATCCAGGAGCTGTGTGAGCAGACGGGGGATCAGGTGCTGATCAAACAGGTGGTACCCGCCGGTGCCAATATCCGCCGTGCCGGTGAGGATTGCCAAAAGGGGCAGCAGATCCTCGCCCCCGGTATCCGCCTTGGCCCACAGCATCTTGGAGCTGCCGCCTCCGTGGGCGTTGCCGAGCTGCCCGTCTATCGCAGACTCAAGGTGGCACTCTTCTCCAGCGGTGATGAGCTGATCATGCCCGGCGGCAAACTGGGGCCAGGGCAGATCTTCAACTCCAACCAGTTCACACTGGCTGGCCTGTTGCAGGCACTGGGCT
>JALSJZ010000097.1 GCA_026989135.1 Sedimenticola sp.
CGGTGGTGCGAATGCCTGGGCCATCTTCGCTGCTGCCCCGCTTGATATCAAAGACAAGGGCCTGCTGGGTCACTTTAATCTGAGCCGGTCAGGGTCGTTTGGGCGCTCTTTCCAATGGCACCGAACTTGAACATGTGGCCAAAGTTACCCGTAATCTGCACCAGGTTCTCCAGTAGCAGCTGCACCACATCGGCATCCGGGCGCTCCACCAACCCCAGGATGGCTTTGATATTTTTGAAGCGAATGATGAGGTCAACCCTGTCGGGGTCTCTCTCAATTTCATCCGCCTCTGCCTCAGATATCGCCTCGGTGGTGACAATGGCAACAGGGTTCAAACGGTTGCCAAGGTAAAGACTGTCAGGGTCAGGGCAGAAGCGGATATAGACGTTCATATCATCTTCTGGCTTTTTGGTGCGGATAAGGAACTGCCCCTGGTAGTAGCGGACGCCCCCCTCAGCATTAGGGTCGCGCATGATGAAGTTCTCTTCAAAAAAGGCCTGCGCCTTTTTTGCCTTTTCATCATCCAGCCCTTCACAGACAAGAAAGCCAAAACCGGCCTTGATAAGTATGGCCATGCCCTTTGCCAGCATACGGCCACCGGCTCGATCCAGCAGCCCTTCCAGCTCACCGTTCAGCTCACCGGTTTTGAGGCCAGATCGCATGAGCTGGTGAATCCCCTGGGGTAGTGATGGAATAGTTGCATGCATGTCGTCCGCCTCCCTAAGCTGTATGCTGTTCGGTGCCACTGGCCATGCCAAAATTGGCGCGGTCGATAATCTCCTGGCGCATCTGAGGGCTCAGGGTGACAAAGTAGGCCGAGTAACCCGCTACCCGGATCATCAGATCTTTGTACGGCCTCAGTGCCGCCTGCTCAGCCTCGCCTGCCCCAGCCTCAGATGCCGCAGTGGCCGCATCATTAGCAGCCTGCAGGTCATCAATCGAGCTGACACAGAGCTGAACCAGCACGCCATTCTCATCCATGAAGGTCTTCATGTGTCTGGCGAACAGATCGGTATCTTCAGCAAACAGCGCCTGACCTCTTGGGGTCAGGCTGAGGTTATAGGTGTAACCGTTCTGTACCGTATCGGCATCAATCTTGGCCACTGAGAGCATGTGATCCAGCAGCAGCACAGGCTCACCGTTACGTTTGACGATGCCTGGGCAAGGGGTGATGCCACCGGCAAAGGGCTGACCCTGCTGGCGGCCATTGGGCGTGGCCTTGGTCAACATGCCAAAGCCGGCATGGTTGGTCATGCTCCAGTAGCCGGTAAGGTAACGCCCACCCCGATGGGTACGATATTTGTAGAAGACATCCTGGATGATTTTGGTCAATAGATTAGTGTACTTGACCGCCAGACTGTTGTCGTAGGTGCCACCCGGGGTCTCATCCACCCCAGCACCGTATTTTGGAGCCAGCCTGATGGCCTGCTTGATCTCCCTTAGCCGCGCAGGGCTGAGTGCAGCCTGTCTGCCACCATTACCCAGCAACCTGCGGATACCCGCTTCGATACGGCCCAGCAGACCCAGCTCTCCTTCAGGCTGTAGCTGCTCTTCATCAAGATTTGCATCCAGTGCTGCAAGCAGCTCACTGGCACTCATCTTCCCGCCAAACACCAACTCATCGAGGGTGCAAAAGGAGTCGATGACATCCGCCAGCCCGATAATCGCCACGCCGGATGAGTTGTATTTGGCTCCACCGGAGGCTACATCCCGAAACTTGGCACCGCTCTGCTGCGGCTTGTTGGTGGGACCATCAAACAGACCCGAGAGCAGCGGCGAGGGTCGCACCTTCTCCAGCGTGCGTCCCAGGTAGTTGTTGAACTGCACACAGTGGCGAGCCATCTCATCCAGCTGAAAACGAAAGGCCTCGACAAACTCATCCATGGCGTTCATTTTTACAAGTGGCGTGGAGCTGTACTCTGGCTTGCCATAGAAAAGATTGAGGTCATCCGGGCCAACACCATCACTGCGATGCTTGCCGCCATAGATCGCAAGCTCCAGCACTGCGGGCAGCACCACCAGGGTGGAGCCCGTGTGACCAAAGTGCTTGTGGTCGGCATTCTGTTCAATGCAGCCGATGGAGGCGTAATCATGGGCATCGGCCAGCGCCTCTTCCTGAGTGATGCCGTCGTGAGCCGCATAATATTTGGCCATGCTCTGAATCACTGGCACATCGCCATGCAGTGCCGGGGTGGCACGGGTATTGAGGTTGACCTGACAGATACGCTTTAGGTAGGGATCAACCTCACCGGGCGCCAGTTGTGAGCCATCGGCTGCGCGGTGGTGTACCTCTTTGTGATAGCGGGCATGCACATTGGGGTCACGAATAGAGAGTAGCTCAGTCGCCTTGAGGATGATGTAGGTCATATCGTTGACCGCATCCACCGTCTGCCCATTCTCATAACGGGTACCGCCGACAGTGAGCGCCTGATTTGAGCCACTGCCTGCAAAGAGCACCTCGGCACTCTCTGGTGACAGGGGCACATGGTCAGAGCAGCGCAGAAAGAGATGGCACATAAGCTCTACCGCACGGCGGGTGCAGGCGGCTCTTGCCTCATCATCGGGCTGCTTCTCCCAGTCGCTCA
>JALSJZ010000098.1 GCA_026989135.1 Sedimenticola sp.
ACCAGGCATCAACCTCAGAGCTGTACGGCCTGGTGCAAGAGACGCCACAAAGTGAAACCACCCCTTTCTATCCGCGCTCACCCTATGCGGTTGCAAAGCTGTATGCCTATTGGATAACGGTGAACTACAGAGAGGCCTACGGCATCTATGCCTGCAATGGCATTCTGTTTAATCATGAATCTCCCGTGCGTGGTGAGACCTTTGTTACACGCAAAATCACCCGTGCTCTGGCTCGCATAAAGCTAGGGCTGCAAGCCTGTCTCTATCTGGGGAACATGGATGCCAAACGCGATTGGGGACATGCAAAGGACTATGTAGAGATGCAGTGGCTGATGTTGCAACAGGAGCAGCCGGAAGATTTTGTCATTGCAACCGGCATACAGTACAGCGTGCGTGATTTTGTAACCGCCGCAGCCACAGAGTTGGGGATCGGTTTGCGATGGGAAGGGAGCGCAGAGGAGGAGACGGCAACGGTAGCTGCCGTACAAAACAGTGACTGTAGTGTTAAACCGGGGGATGTGATCGTAAAGGTTGATCCACGTTACTACAGGCCAACAGAGGTAGAGACGCTGCTGGGTGATCCATCCAAGGCAAAAGAGAAGCTGGGCTGGACACCAAAAATAGCCTTCAAAGAGTTGGTGGCAGAGATGGCGCGAGAGGATCTTGAGCTGGCCAAAAAAGATGACCTTTGCCGACGCGAAGGATTTCACACCTATGAGCGCAATGAGTAATGGCATCTAACCATGATTCAAAAATCTATCTGGCGGGCCATGCAGGCATGGTGGGGTCAGCCATCATGCGGCGCCTGCTGTTGGATGGATATAAAAATATTATTACCCGAACCCGTACGGAATTAGATCTGACAAACCAACAGGCCGTGCGTGATTTTTTTATGCAGGAGAAGCCAGCGTATGTTTTTCTGGCGGCAGCACGAGTGGGCGGGATTCAGGCAAACAACACCCGGCCTGCTGAGTTCATCTATCAAAATATGATGATAGAGGCCAATGTCATTGATGCGGCCTGGCGAGCCGATGTGAAACGGCTGCTGTTTTTGGGCAGCTCCTGTATCTACCCGCGCATGGCTGAGCAGCCCATGTCTGAATCAGCGCTTCTGACCGGGCAGCTGGAACCCACCAATGAACCCTATGCCATTGCCAAGATTGCCGGTATAAAACTGTGTGAATCCTATAACCGGCAATATGGCACAGACTACCGCTCTGTGATGCCGGCCAATCTTTATGGGCCAAAAGACAACTATAATTTAGCAGGTAGCCATGTCATTCCCGCGTTATTAAGAAAGTTTCATGAAGCAAAAACAGGTAACCAACTGACCGTTACCGTATGGGGTAGCGGAACCCCAAAGCGTGAGTTTTTATATGTAGATGATATGGCCGATGCCTGCCTGTTTGTAATGATGCTGGATAAGCCGTGCTATTTGGAACAGACAAAACCCATGCAGTCACACCTGAATGTTGGTACAGGTAGCGATGTTACCATTGCAGCGTTGGCTGAAGAGATTGGCAAGGTTGTTGGATTCAAAGGCGGGATTGTCTTTGATAAAACAAAGCCAGATGGAGCGCCGCGCAAACTATTAAATGTAACTGCGCTGCAACAGCTTGGGTGGTGTGCAAAAACAGCATTGCCGGATGGGCTTGCTAAAGCCTACAACTGGTTTCTTCAAAACAGAAGCAGTCTGCGCTGCTGATTTTGTTAACGTCAAAACAGATAGGAAACAGACAATGGCTGAGGTTACTGAAGAGATAGAGAAAGCCATTGCTGGTCAATATCCCATAATTTATCTCAACAGTGTAGAAGAGAGCCGCATTATTAACCTGCTGCACAAGCTGGCAGAAAAACAAGCGAATGATCTGCCGGTTGTTGAATGGTCTTGCTCTACCGGACTGGATATTGATGATGAGATTGAAGATAGCGATGACCCGGTAAAGGCGCTGCAATGGATCATTAAAAAGGGCAGGCCCGGTTTTTATATCATGAAAGATCTGCTGGATTTTACCGGGTCGCCACAGCTTGATCGACTGTTGCGCGATGCCTGTGAAAAATTCTGCACACGCAATAACCTGTATATATTTATAGTTTCAGCAGGCAGGGAGATCCCACACTCAATACGCAGTGATATATTTCAGATCAATGTAAGTCTGCCAGGCCAGGCGGAGATATTCTCTCATCTGAAAGAGCTGCAAAAAGACAATGCAGATCGAAAACTGCGTGATGAGGCACTAAAAGAGATTTCACTCGCGCTCTGCGGCCTTACCCTGAAGGATGCAACACATCTCATGTATCAAATAGATCGCTGTAAGAAAATTACCACGGCGGTTGTTTCTGATCTGATTAATGAGAGCAAAAAACGACTTGTGGCAAGCGGAGGTACAAGCTGTCTGGAATATGTCCCTGTGAATTTCAGTATTGACCAGGTAGGTGGCCTTGGTCGGCTGAAAGAGTGGATCAGCATAAGACAAAACCTCTTCACCCAAAAGGCCCAGCTCAGTGGTATGCCGATACCCAGAGGCATTCTTATCATGGGTATCAGTGGTTGCGGTAAAAGCATGTGCGCCAAGGTTGTCGCCAACAGTTGGAATGTGCCTCTTTTCAGGTTGGATATGAATCTTATCTTCTCGCAAATGGATGGCAGTCCAGAGGCCGCCTTCCACAAAGTGACACAGATGGTCGAGAGTGCGGCCCCTGCGGTACTCTGGATTGATGAGATAGAGAATGGCCTGGGTCTGCTTGAGAGTGGCAATGCCAATCAATCGCATGTCTTTTCAGCATTTTTGACCTGGATGCAGGAGAAATCGCCGCTTGTCTTTGTGGCCGCAACAGCCAACCGGATTGAATCACTGCCTGCGGAACTCATTCGTAAAGGACGCTTTGACCAGGTGTTTTTTTGTGATCTGCCAGATGATGCAGAGCGTGCAGAGATTTTAAAGATCCACCTTAAAGCCAATCGACAAAACCCCGATGACTTTAACATTGCACACCTTACAAAAATCACTAAAGAGTGGAATGCAGCGGAGATTGAGCAGGCAGTCAATGGCGGACGTATTGATGCAAGCAGCCAAAACCATCCCTTCACCACCAAAGATATTGCCAAACATATTGATACCATAGTGCCGTTATCAGAGACCATGAAAGAGCAGACAAAAAAAATCCGGGATTGGGCCTGGGACAGAGCCACCCCCGCATCAAAGGGCAAAGGCAGAGAGCTTTCATTTAATGAAGAGGGCTGATTGATGTGCGGTCTGGTTGAGCTGAAATGAATTTGTTAAAGCAACTGCTGGCAGTGTTGTTTGAGTGGATCAAGCGGCAATTAGGCTGCTCCAAAGAGATGGATGCGGCATGGGAGCCGTACTTGAAAGAAGATGCAAATTCACTGTCACTGTTCCAAAACCGCTGCAGTGAAGAGCTGCAAAAGGCACTCTTCTATCTTGACGGTATAAAAAACAGCAGGATTGCGGAAGAGAGGGGTGAGAAATATATCACCGGTGTCATACCAAAAACAAAAATCGAATACCGGATCTACCGTGATGCCGTGCAAATTGGCACCTATTACTATCTGGACAGGCAGGCATTTAAAACCCCGGAGCTGTTGATCTCATCATTTGTAAAGATGGTCAAAGAGTCAACCAAAACAGGGGAGGAGTATTGAATCTAGAATTATCAAAAGTTTCGGTAATACGCCTCAAACTCATCGGCAGGCAGCGGCCTGGAAAACAGGAATCCCTGTACTCTGTCGCAGCCGATGTTCTTTAGAAAATTGAGCTGCTCATCTGTTTCAACACCTTCGGCTATTGTCTTCTTATTCAAGCTCTTGGACATGGAGACAATGGCGCTGGAGATGGCAATATCCTCCTCATTGTGCGGCAGGTTCCTGATAAAGGCGCGATCAATCTTCAGTGCGTAGACAGGCAGCTTCTTCAGGTAAAAGAGTGAGGAGTAGCCGGTGCCAAAGTCATCGATGGATGAGAGTATTCCGTGTTCACCAAGCGCTTTCAGGCCGCCCTCTACCACGCTGAGATTCTCCATAATCAACGATTCCGTTACCTCCACATGCAGTAGCCCTGGATTGATTCCTGAAGCGATGACTGTATCAACCAGAGAGGTGAAAAAGTTGCTGTTTCTGGTGATCTGTTTGGTGGAGATGTTGATGGCAACGGGCAGCTCGATCTGCTGCTCTCCCCAGGCTTTGATCTGTCGACAGCTCTCTTCGATAACCCATTGGCCTATCTCCTCAATCAGGTAGGACTCCTCCAGTATCGGGATGAAATCGTTTGGACTGATCAGCCCTTTTTCAGGATGCATCCATCGTATCAACGCCTCTGCGCCGCAGATCTCCATGCTGTGCAAATCGACCTGTGGTTGGTAAAAAAGTTTGAATTCTTCGTTATGAATGGCCTTTTTAAGCTCATTCTGAAAGCGTATTTTGGATTGGTCTGTAGATCCCATCTCTTCAGCATAAAAGAGATAGGTGTTCCCACCATGAGCCTTGGCTGTCTTGAGTGCGGTTTCCGCCGCCATTTTAAGCTCACTTGCGCTGTGTGCATCTTTTGGAAAGAGGGCGATGCCTGCACTTAAAGTAAGATAGATCTCCTCCTTGTCAAGGATGACTGGATGGGTGGACAACTCATTGATCTTCTCAACAAAGTGGCTGATCTCCTCTTTGCATTTGAGGTTGAAGAAGACCAGTGCAAACTCATCGCTGCCATACCGCGCAAGAATATCTTCGGGGCGGATGATTTGCTTCAGATGCTCGGCCACCTTGAGAAGAACCGTGTCGCCAAAACCATAACCGAAGGTATCATTGATCAACTTGAACTGGTCGATATCGACCAGTACGGTGGCGAACACCTCTTTTTGGTAGTTGGCGCTGTAGACCGCCATTTCAAGACGCTCCTTGAAAAGGTGTCGGTTTGGCAGACGTGTCAACAGATCAAAGTTGGTCAGAAACTCAAGATGCTCTTTGTTCTCCATGGTGGTAATGGCATAGGAGATGTCGTTGGCAATCTCTTTGAACAGATGGATTTCATCACCACTAAAGGAGTCAACCTCATTGGAGTAGACTTTGAGAATGGCGCGGATTTCCCTGCCATAGTAAAGCGGAATACTGATGAACTCCTTTTCCCGCCAGATCGGGATGGTCAGCTTCTCATGTATGAATATGCCATCTTTAATGTGCGCTTCAGCCTCATGACCCTCTTTTTTTAGCTTTTCAAGAAGCGATTCGATGTTATCGCTCGTTGATGCTTCCAGGTCAGCTTCGATATTCTCGTAAAAATAGGCAGCCTTGCAGTAGGCTACTGGGTTGAGATGCTCTTCATCCTCTATTTCAGCAATCCATGCAAATTTGAACCCGCCCTCTTCGACAATGATGCGGCAGATCGACTGATAGAGTTCCTCACTGTTGAGTGCGCGTACGATCTCTCCGTTCACCTCGCTCAAGACGCGATAGAGTCGATTGATGCGTGAGAGCTTCTTTTGTGTGGAGAGCCGATCCTTTATATCCCGGACGATTTTGACAATATAGGTGTCATCATCCAGCTCGAACTGTGCATAGGTTGCCTCTACAGGCTGATACTCACCACTTTTATGATTGAGAATATGCAACTCGGGAATCAACCCATACTGCTCTGTTACCCCTCTCTTCAGGGTCTTTTTAATGATCTTTCTGAATTCGGGAGGGTGGAGTGTAAAGACCTCCTTGCCGATGAGATCAGCGCGGCTTAATGCCGTGAACTCTTCGATTCGACGGTTGACCTCAATGATATTCAGGGTCTCTGCATCGAGTATCACAACCCCGTCGCGCATGGCATCAATAACGGTGCCATATTTACGATAGAGTTTTTTGAAACGGTTCTTGTCCTCATAGAAATAGGTCTCCATGATGAGGCTGGTGTCAAATAGCAGCATCTTATTTAACACCGATGTTACAGCTACCATTTCATTTTTGAATTGGGGTTCTATTGTTGAGATAAGGGCGCTGTAATACTCGGAAAATGCGGCCACATAGTGCTCGGGCTTTACTCCTGAGTGGTAAAAGGCATAACCCAGTAAAAACCGGCTTGCAGCATAGTCAGAGTTGTATGGGCCATTGAGCATTTGGAAGAAATACTCCTCCTGTATGCTGCCTACTTTTTCCCTTATCTGCTGATAGGTGTCCGGCGCTATCAATCGCTGGAGGGTTTTCAAAAAGGTGTATGCCACCTCATCTTTTACGTGCATAAACGTGAGGGCTATTCGTTTCAACAGCTCCTTTTCCCTGCTCTTTATATTCAGGGCATCAAGCCGCCTGGCTACCTCAGTGCTGTCCATATCTAGCTCCTTCATCATAATCTCCCGTCAATATAGCTGAGGTTTGTAAGATCCACTGCTTTTTTTAGGTTGATCACGGTTGTATTTTATGTCTTGAGTGACTTTTCCATAGTTCTATTGCGTTGCTGGGTGGTTTTTGTCATCTTCTCACTCTGAGCTGCATGAGGCCAGGCCTTCCAGTTGCGTGTTTTTGACTCATTCCTGAATGCTGGCTGCCGCCCGATGCTTGGCTGCAATAAAGGCGCTGTGGGGCACATATATCAGCTCAGCAATCTTGCGCACCAGATGATCTTCATATTTGTCGATCTGTCCATCGGCATAGGCAACCTGCCACAGATGTTCGACAATATCGATCTTCTCATCTGCCAAGAAGTGGCTGTTGATCAGTGAGGTAAAGCAGTGATAATCAACCGCCTGTTCGGCCTCTTGTTCAGCGAGCTGGATGAGCTGCCTGGTTTCATTGTCAGTGAGTGTGAATCGTTGGCTGATAAGCGTTCTGACCAGCCGCTTCTCATCCTCGTCGATCTCATTATCCATTCGCATCATCTCAAACAGCAGCGCGGCTGTGGCCAGTTGCAGGCTGTGTTCTCTCTCTGCATCGCTGTTTGATCGGGTGGTGGCTATATTCTGCTCAAAGAATTGTTGAATGGCTCGCAGCATGGCTTTTGGCATCGTCTATTGAGATCTCTGTATTCTACATATAATGCGGTTAGGGTAAACTCTGCGCCATGCTGAAATGTACCCATCTGTCACTGCGCCGCGGAACCAAGCTGCTGTTTGAAGATGCCTCTTTTACCGTTCATCCGGGCCAAAAAGTGGGTGTTACGGGGGCGAATGGTACCGGCAAATCGAGCCTCTTCTCTTTGATACGACATGAGCTGCATGCGGATGCGGGGGATCTTTACCTGCCGCAGAAATGGGTGGTTGCCCATGTGGCGCAAGAGACCCCGGCAGTCGATCGGCATGCGATTGAATATGTGATGGATGGGGATGCCGAGCTGCGCATGATTCAAGCCCGGCTGGCCGCCGCAGAGCAGTCCGATGATGGCCACAAAGTGGCGGAGCTGCATGCCCAGCTGGAGGTGATTGGTGGCTACAATGTGCGCGCCCGGGCTGCCCGGCTGATGCGTGGGCTGGGCTTTAAGCCAGACCAGGAGGAGCTGCCGGTGCAGGAGTTCTCTGGTGGCTGGCGCATGCGCCTCAATCTGGCTCAGGCGCTGATCTGTCGCTCGGATCTGCTGCTGCTGGATGAGCCGACCAACCACCTGGATCTGGATGCGGTGATCTGGCTGGAGGAGTGGCTCTGCCGCTACCCCGGTACGTTGCTGCTGATCTCGCATGACCGGGATTTTCTGGATGCAGTGGTCACGCAGATTGCACACGTTGAGCAGCAAAGTGTCCAGCTCTACAGCGGCAACTACTCCGATTTTGAGGTGATTCGTGCCCAGCGCCTGGCCAACCAGCAGGCCAGCTATGAGAAGCAGCAGCGGGAGGTTGCGCATCTGCACAGCTATATCGACCGTTTTCGGGCCAAGGCCACCAAGGCACGGCAGGCGCAGAGCCGTATCAAGGCGCTGGAGCGGATGGAGCAGATTGCTCCGGCGCATGTGGACTCTCCGTTTCATTTTGGCTTTAAACCATCGGACAAAATCCCCAATCCGCTGTTGCGGCTGGAGGATGCCGATGTCGGTTATGGCCAGAGCAAAATCCTCGAAGGGGTCAATCTGGGGCTGCGACCGGGTGATCGAATCGGTTTGCTGGGGCCAAATGGTGCGGGCAAATCCACCCTGATTAAGCTGCTGTCGGGCGAGCTATCCCCGCTGGCGGGCAAGTGCTTTCCGGCAGCTGAGCTAAAGACAGGCTACTTTGCACAGCATCAGCTGGAGCAGCTGCGGCTGGATGACAGCCCGCTGGATCATTTGCAACGACTGGCTCCCAAGGATAGTGAGCAATCACTTAGGAGTTTTATTGGCGGCTTTGGGTTCGTGGGTGATCGGGCGCTGGAGCCTGTCGCCCCGCTGTCGGGCGGAGAGAAGGCACGACTGGTGCTGGCGCTGCTGGTCTTTCAGCGCCCCAACCTGCTGCTGCTGGATGAGCCGACCAACCACCTTGACCTGGAGATGCGCCATGCACTGAGCGTGGCGTTGCAGGGATTTGAAGGTGCCATGGTGATTGTCTCGCACGACCGCCATCTGCTGCGTACCACGACAGATCAACTGCTGCTGGTATCCGGGGGGCGGGTGGATGAGTTTTCAGGGGCGCTGGATGATTATCCGGCCTGGTTGATGGAAAACCGAAATGCAGCGGAAGAGAAGGTGGCGGCCGGGTTGGGTGAGAACAGTGCCGTAGCACGCAGAGGGCGCAAGCAGCTGGAGGCCGAAAATCGCCGCCTGTTGCAACCCTTGCGAAAAAAGCTGAAGGCGCTGGAAAAGGAGCTGGATCGCCTGGGTCAACAACAACAGGAGCTGGAGCAGCAGCTGGCAGAGCCTGAGATCTATGCCAGTGAGCAAAAAGAGAGGCTCAAACAAATGCTTACAGAAAAAGCGGAAATTGATCAACGGCTTATGCATATAGAGGAGAGCTGGCTGGAGGCGGGTGAAGCGGTTGATGCGGCAGAGCAGGAGTTGGAACCGACTTGATAATTTGCTTTAAATTTAATGTGACCTCTGCCGCTAAAAGGGATTATAGGTATTAAAGCAAAAGAGGGTTGGTAACTATGGATATCGTTCCATATCTAAGATTGATGGTGCAGAAGAACGCCTCAGACCTGTTTTTTAGTACAGGCGCTCCGCCTAATCTGAAGACTGAAGGGCTCACCATGCCGATTGGTGATGCCAAAATGGAGCCAGGGCAGGTTAAAAAACTGGCCTACTCCATTATGAAGGATGATCAGATAAAGGAGTTTGAAGCGACCATGGAGGGCAACCTGGCCATCTCCATGAGTGGCCTTGGCCGGTTTCGGGTCAATGTCTTCCGGCAGCGGGGTGATGCGGCGATGGTCATACGCTACATCAAAGGTAATATCCCCTCGCTTGAAGAGCTCAATCTGCCGCCTGCACTCAAAAAGCTGATTATGGAGCCGCGCGGGCTGATTCTGGTGGTGGGGTCAACCGGCTCTGGTAAATCAACCACGCTGGCCTCGATGATTGATCACAGAAACCGCAATGCGACGGGGCATATCCTGACCATTGAAGATCCGGTTGAGTTTTTGCACAGCCATAAAAAATCAGTGGTTGATCAGCGAGAAGTGGGGCTGGATACCGCCTCCTACGAGGTGGCGCTGAAAAACGCCATGCGTGAGGCACCCGATGTGATCCTGATTGGCGAGATCCGGGATCGCGCTACCATGCAGCATGCCATCGCCTACGCAGAGACCGGCCACCTCTGCATATCCACCCTGCATGCCAATAATGCCAATCAGGCGCTGGATCGTATTGTTAACTTCTTCCCTGATTCCGCCCATCATCAGCTCTTTATGGATCTCTCGCTGAATCTGAAGGCGGTGATCTCCCAGCGGCTGGTGAAAAGCCTGGATGGCAAACGGGCACCTGCGGTAGAGATTATGCTGCTGACCAGCCTGATTGCAGAGATGATCCAAAAAGGCGACGTGCACTCCATCAAAGAGGCGATGGAGCAGGGCAACCAGCGCGGCATGCAGACCTTTGATCAGGCGCTCTATACGCTCTACAAAGCGGGCAAGATTGAGCTGGATGAGGCCTTGAATCATGCAGATTCGCGCAACAACCTGTCACTCAAGATCCGGCTTGATGAGAGTGCCGATGTCGATTCACCCGGTGGGCTCTCTATTTCAGATGACTCATTTGGCTAGCCCACTCCGCATTTCTTGTCATATTACTGTAAAATAGCGCCCTTTTTCCCTGAACCTGCGGGCTCTGCTCATGCGCAACGAAATTCCCCCCCCAAAAAACCAGGAATGCATATCAGAGGGTGAGAGCCAGCTTGCCCGGCTCTCACCACTGGGTATGGATAGCGAAAGCCTGGCGCATGACTTTAACCGCTACTTCTACTACACCCTGGGGCGGGATCGCTATGACGGTGACATGGGTGCCACCTACAAGGCGCTGGCACTGACCCTGCGCGCCCGTCTGATGGAGCGCTGGAAAAATACACGGGCGGCGTATGAAGCGTCTGACTGCAAGCGAACCTACTACCTCTCACTTGAATTTCTGATGGGGCGCGCGTTGGGCAATACCATGCTCAGCCTGGGTGCTACCGAGGCGACGAAAAAGGCGCTCTATGGCCTGGGCCTGAATCTGGAGGAGATTGCCGAGAGAGAGGCAGATGCCGGATTGGGCAATGGTGGTCTGGGGCGTCTGGCGGCCTGTTTTCTCGACAGCTGTGCAACCTTGCAGCTGCCGGTAAAGGGCTATGGGCTGCGTTATGAGTACGGCATGTTTCGTCAGAAGATTGATGAGCATGGCCAGCACGAAGAGCCGGATCACTGGCTGCGCAGCGGTAACCCCTGGGAGATGGAGCGTCCGGAGTACACCCGCCAGGTGCAGTTTGGTGGCCGTACCGAAACCTACACCGATGCCGAAGGGCGGGAGCGTGTACGCTGGGTCGATACCCATGATGTGCTGGCGATCCCCTATGACATCCCGATACCGGGCTACCAGAACGGCACGGTAAATACCCTGCGCCTGTGGAAGGCGACCGCTACGGATGTCTTCGATCTGGGTGAGTTCAATGCCGGCAGCTATCCTGAGTCGGTGGCGGCAAAGAATGAGGCAGAGCACATCACCATGGTGCTCTACCCCAATGACAGCAGCGAAAATGGCAAGATTCTGCGCCTGCGCCAGCAATACTTTCTGGTCTCGGCCAGCCTCAAGGATGCCATTGCCGAGTGGAAACGGCTCAATGGCTATGACCTGAGTGGCTTTGCAGATAAAAACTGCTTTCAGCTCAATGACACCCACCCCAGCTGCACCGTGCCCGAACTGATGCGGATACTGATGGATGATGAGGGGATGAGTTGGGATCAGGCCTGGCAGATCACCAGCAAGACCCTGGCTTACACCAACCACACCCTGCTGCCAGAGGCGCTGGAGCGGTGGCCGGTGCGGATGTATCGTGAACTGCTGCCACGGCTGCTGGAGATCATCTACGATATCAATGTGCGTTTTCTGACCGATGTCTCTACCCGCTGGCCAGCAGATATGGATCGGCTGCAGCGCATGTCGATCATTGAAGAGGGGCCAGACCCGCAGATCCGCATGGCCTATCTGGCGATAGTCGGCAGCTTTTCGGTCAATGGTGTGGCGGCGTTGCACTCCCATCTATTGAAAGAGGGGCTGTTCCGGGATTTCTATGAGCTATGGCCGGAAAAATTTAACAACAAAACCAATGGGGTCACGCAGCGTCGCTGGCTTGCCGCCTGCAATCCAGGGCTTCGGCAGCTGATTGATGAGACCATCCAAAATGGCTGGATTGCAGATCTGATGCAGCTGCACAAGCTGGCTCCGCATGCGCAAGACCCGGCCTTCAGGCAGCGTTGGCATACGGTAAAGCAGGAGAACAAGGCGCGTCTGGCGGCACTGGTTGAGCGCGAGACCGGGGTTGTCTTTGCTACAGATGCGCTGTTTGATGTGCAGGTCAAACGCATCCATGAATATAAGCGGCAGCTGCTCAATGTGCTGCATATTATCCATCTCTACAGCCGTATCAAGGCGGGGCAGACAGAGGGCTGGGTCAACCGCTGTGTATTGATTGGCGGCAAGGCTGCACCGGGTTATGCGCAGGCCAAGCTGATTATCCGGCTGGTCTGCAACGTGGCCAAGCGGATCAATGCCGATCCGGCAACCGATGGGCTGCTCCGGGTCGCCTTCCTGCCCAACTACCGGGTTTCGGCGATGGAGGTGATCTGCCCCGGCACCGATCTCTCCGAGCAGATCTCCACTGCGGGCAAAGAGGCATCGGGCACCGGCAACATGAAATTCATGATGAACGGGGCATTGACCATCGGCACCCTGGATGGTGCCAATATTGAGATCCGTGAAGAGGTGGGGGATGACCATTTCTTCCTGTTTGGCCTCACGGAGGAGCAGGTGCATGAGCTGCGCCCCCATTATGACCCCAACAGCATCATTGAGCAGGATGATGATTTTTCGCGGGTCATGCATCTGCTGGAGAGCGGCCACTTCAACCAGTTTGAGGCGGGGCTGTTCAACCCCATTGTGCACTCTATTCGCAGCCCACACGACCCCTGGATGGTGGCGGCCGATTTTGCCAGCTATATCGAGGCCCAGGATCGTGCAGCAGCATGCTATCAGGATCGGGATCGCTGGGTGACCAGCAGCATCGTCAATGTGGCTAATAGCGGCCGTTTCTCTTCAGACCGCACCATTGGTGAATATAACAGCGAGATCTGGAAGATGGAGCCGGTTCCGGCCATGCCCCTGAAATAGGGGTCAGTGCCGGGGGTAGTACCTTGGACGTGAGAAGTATGGCTCCCAGTAGTAAGGGGGGTAGGGGCCATAAAAGGGGTCATATCCATACGGGTAGGGATACCAGGGGTCATTCCATAGCTCGTCGCTCTCTGGCTGCTTTGGCCAGAGATAGTGGGCTTGAACCTGCACCAGTGGAAAGCGATAGGGGTGTCCGCCGATCTGCCGTACAAGGGTGCTCTCCAATCGGCCACGTACCGTGATCTTTCGCTCCGGTGTGTAGACTGCCGGGTCAAGAAAGCTGCTGACCCGCGCCAGAAAGCGCCCATTGCTGTTGGCGCTTGAATTAGGCTCACCTGCGTAGCCTAACGGGCGTGCCAGCACCTCGATCCAGGTCTCGTTGGGTCTGTTTTCAATGGCAATGATATCGCCGCCCCAGCGCACCTGGTTGTCGATATACCTGTTGGGTGAGTGCTGTACTGCGCGGATGGAAATCTCACCAGTGGGAGCCATGCGGATCGCCTCTGGCACATGGCTGGCACAAGCGCTCAGCAGCACGGCAGTCAGTGCCAGGGCAGGCAGGTGGCAGCAGTATTTTGAAAGTCTCATACTCTAGAGTGTAGAGCGACTCATCTCATGAAGCTACCCTTAGCTGTTTCGGCTACAATGTCCGCCCTTTAATCTGGATACTGAATCTGGTTATGAGTACGCCCAAAGATGATGTGATCCCCTGCTGGATCTACCGAAGCAGTCGTAAGGATGCGATGTATCTCTACCTGGCGCAGGAGGATGGTTTTGAGAAGATCCCCAAGCCGCTGCTGGAACGCTTTGGGCAGGCAACGCTGGTGATGGAGATTGAGCTGCACCCAGGGCGTACCCTGGCGCGGGAGGAGATTACGCGGGTGATGGCCAATCTGCGCGAGCAGGGGTTTCATCTACAGATCCCTCCGGACATTCAACCGCACCTCTACCAAGGCGAATAACCCCCCCCCAACCTTCTGATAAACAGGCTTACTCTATGCGTGAAATCATCCTGCTGAATGCTACGGGTCAAGACCACTCCGGTCTTACAGCGGCGTTAACCGATGTCATGGTGCACCACGATGTCAATGTATTGGATATTGGGCAGGCGGTGATTCATGCGCATGTCTCGCTGGGGATGCTGCTGGAGATCCCGCCTCAGGCCGACGCTTCAGCCGTGATGAAGGATCTGCTGTTTGAGGGGCACCGGCTTGGGCTGAATATAAATTTTACCCCCATTGAGGCGGCAGAGTATGAGCAGTGGGTAGGGCGGCAAGGCAAACCCCGTTATATCGTCACCATGCTGGGCCGTAAATTGACTGCGGGCAACATCTCACGGGTTGCGCGGGTTGTGGCGGATCACCAGCTCAATATCGATGGGATGACCCGCCTCTCAGGCCGTTTTTCACTGCAGGATGAGCAGCCTCATCGCCGAGCCTGTGTTGAGTTCTCACTGCGGGGTGTATCGGGTGACATCACCGAGCTAAGGGAGGCGTTTCTGGAGATTACGCGCGATGAAGAGGTGGATATCGCCTTTCAGGAAGACAACCTCTATCGCCGCAACCGCCGCCTGATCGTATTCGATATGGACTCTACATTGATCCAGGTGGAGGTGATCGACGAGCTGGCGCGTGCAGCCGGCATTGGTGAAAAGGTGTCGGCGATTACCGAATCAGCCATGCGTGGAGAGATCGACTTTAAAGAGAGTTTTCATCGCAGACTTGGGCTGCTGAAGGGGCTGGATGAGTCCGTGCTGGAGGAGATTGCCCAGTCACTGCCAATTACTGAAGGGGCAGACCGTCTGATCTCAAACCTGAAGCGGCTGGGTTATCAGGTAGGCATTCTGTCGGGTGGTTTCACCTACTTTGCCAACCACCTGCAAAAGAAGCTGGGGATCGATTTCGTCGGGGCAAACATATTGGATATTGTCGACGGAAAGCTGACGGGCATTGTCAAAGGCGATATTGTGGATGGTGCAAAAAAAGCTGAATTATTACAGGAGATGGCCGCTAAGATGGGTATAGGTCTGGAGCAGACCATTGCAGTAGGTGATGGTGCCAATGATCTGCCCATGTTGCGCCTGGCTGGATTAGGGGTTGCCTTTCATGCCAAACCGGTTGTGCGGGAGAATGCGCAGCATGCGATCTCGACACTGGGGCTGGATGGAATCCTCTACCTGTTGGGTGTGCGTGACCGAGAGGTTATGTAGGTGAATTAATACAGTTGAAAAGATAACTCTGTATCAAAAGATATGGAAATCAATAGGTTTAAGGACACCCTATTGTGATTAAAAAAATCCCCACCACAAACTTGCGGCTCAAGATGTATGTCTACGATCTTAACTGCGACTGGACACACCACCCCTTTGCGCTTAGGGAATTCAAAGTTACCTCACAAGAACAGATTGATGTAATCATCAAGGCAGGCATAACCGAGCTCTATATCGATACTGACAAAGGGGTTGATGTCGAGGCTGTTGATGTAGAGAGAAGTCGCCATAAAAAAGCAGATGCAGAACAAGAGAGGGTAACGGAATATATAACCAGACCGCTGCTTGAAGAGCTGCCCAATGCCATCAATGTGCGCAATGAAATGATCAGCGTATTGCGCTGTGTAATGGATGAGGTTCGCCAGGGTCACCCGCTTCCAATGGATGATATAGATTGTGCAATGGAAAATATGGCGCGCTCATTTGCCAATAACTCAGATGCCAGCATTGGGCTGATGCGCATTAAAAAAACAGAGCTCTATACTGTTGAGCATGCCGTGAATGCAGCCATCTTGATGATGGCGTTTGAAAAAAGCCTTACCTATGATATGAGCCAATTGGTGCAGGTTGGTTTAGGTGGGCTGTTGATGGATATTGGCAAGGCAAAACTGCCGCGCTACATTATGGAGAAGTCCGCCAGATTAACAAAAAAAGAGCGCATAATTGCCTGCCGGCATGTTCAGATAAGCTGCGATATACTCTCTCATACACCGGATATTTCAGATATTGTTTTGCAGATAGCCGCAGAGCATCATGAGCGTCTGGATGGCTCGGGCTATCCGGCTAAAAAGAGAGGGGATGATATTACACTCTATGGACAGATGGCTGCGATAGTGGATGTTTATGACTCATTGACAGCGGATCGGATATATAAAAAAGGCATCACACCACATGCCGCATTAAGTCGGCTTGTAAGCCATCGCAAACAGTTTAGTCATGAGTTGGTACAGCAGTTTATTCACTGTATAGGTGTATACCCTGTGGGTTCATTGGTTGCACTGCCTGATGGCCGTTTTGCGGTGGTTGTCGAGTCAGATCTAAAGCGGCTTTTATCTCCAAAGATCAGGGTGATCTATGATTCACTGAAACGAAAATATGTGAATTTTGAAGATATTGATATGGCGGCTCAAGATGACCCGGATCAGATTAAGATCGTGGCTGCGGTAGATCCGCATAAATGGAATATAAAGCCCGAAAAATTTTTAGATGGCACCAACCATTTAACCTGAAGGTGAACCATCTAAGTTACAAAAACACTTGGATTGGTAAAAGGCAGTAGATGCCGGTTTCAAGGTGCTCTTCACCACCGCACTGGCCGAGGCACTGGAGCTGGCAGAGACCCGGGGTGAATTGAACCTGGATTCCGCAGCTGACTGCTATGAGGATAGATCAACACATTGATATGCAAATGCTTTATGCCTTTATCCAACTCACCTGCCGGGTGAACTACGCTACGATCGCCATGGATGGTGGACGTGCAGGTTTTGCAGGAGCAATAAACCTGTCGGGGCGGATTGCACGCTTGCGGCAGCGTATGGCCGTGTCGCCTAATGCGCCTACTGTTGGTGCCATACGCCCCCACAAGCGCACACTCTACCCCGTCCAACTGCGGATCCTAGGAGCCTGTCCGAGAATAGGAGCCACAGTGAGGAAAAGCTGGATTTGGCCAGATTCCTCCATTATTTTCGTTAAATATGCCCAATATTCGCCTCAAATAATGAAAAAACCTGACTCAAACCATCTTCCCCTCACCATGATTCCTATTCT
>JALSJZ010000099.1 GCA_026989135.1 Sedimenticola sp.
AGCGGCAGGGTTTGTTATTGATCTCCGCAACCTTCCTACACTGGATAATATTCTCTCTGAGCTGGCAACGGACAGGGTTGTCTATGTCGGTGAAGCGCATACGACATATGGACACCATCTGAGCCAGCTGGAGATTATCCGCCGGCTGCATGAGATGGATTCAAACATCGCCATTGGCATGGAGTTTTTCCAGCAGCCGTTTCAGCAGCATCTGGATGACTATATTGCGGGCAGCCTGGATGAAAAAGAGATGCTCCGCAAGACCGAGTACTATATCCGTTGGGCGTACGACTATCGGCACTATAAACCCATTCTGGACTATGCCAAAGCGCATGGTATCCCACTGATTGCGCTGAACCTGCCCAAAGAGATCACGCGCAAAGTGGGGGCGGAAGGGATGGATGCGCTGACAGAAGAGGAGCGGGCGCAGATCCCGGATGATATAGATAAATCAGATTCACGTTACAAAAAACGCATAAAGAGTGTTTTTTACCAGCACCCGCGTGGCGAAGGGCGAACCTTTGAAAATTTTATGCAGGTGCAGCTGCTGTGGGATGAGGGGATGGCGGAGCGGGCAGCAGAGTACCTGCTGCAACACCCAAAAAGACGCCTGGTCATTCTTGCAGGCATCGGTCATTTGGTGGAGGGAACGGGCATTCCTCAGCGCCTGAATCGTCGGGTGCCCGTCAAGAGCAGCATTGTGCTGCCCGCAGACAGCGTAAAGGTCAGGCCGGGGGTGAGTGACTTTCTGCTCTATCCTGAAGATACCAGGTTGCCGCCTGCAGGGCGCATGGGGATACTGTTGGCAGAGGATGGAAAAGCGGTGGTCAGAGGAGTGCTGCCAGGCAGCCCTGCAGATAAGTCGGGCCTGAAAAAAGAGGATCTCATTCTGTCACTTAACGGGGTTCCCACAGAGATGCTGGTCGATTTCAGAATCTTTTTGATGGATAAAAAACCCGGCGACCGGCTGGATGTGGCTGTTCGTAGAAAAGGGTTCTTTTTTGGTGAAAATGAAATCGTGCTCGAACTCGAGTTGGGAGAGTAGTTTTGTGCTGAGAGAGAGTTGAATTCCCTTACAGCGAGGCGTAGTATTACGCCAGCTGGCTTCCAGCTGTATAAAAACAGCAGTATAAATAATAACCATTGCTTGGATGCAATGTCCGGTTCAACACGCACTCAGGCAGATGACTCGACTACCGGGTACCACTCGGCAGCGGAAAAGGGCGATGCTAAGAATAACACTGGTTAATACAAAAGGTGGATGCGGGAAGACAACGATAGCGACCAGTCTGGCCAGCTATTTTGCTTCAACAGGGCTGCGGACAACCCTGATGGATTATGACCCGCAGGGTTCAAGTCGTCGCTGGCTTGAGCTTCGAAAGAGTGACCTCCCCGCTATAAAATCCATTGATGCCGTTCGGCAAAAATCCGGACTGACCCGCAGCTGGCAAATGCACGCCGGCTTTGATACCGAAGTGCTGGTGGTGGATACCCCCGCAGGAACCAGTGGCAGCCGCATGATAGAGCTGCTGCGGCAGACCGATGTCGTGCTGATTCCGGTTATGCAGTCTGTGATCGACATGCAGGCAACCGCAGATTTTATCGAGCAGCTGATGCGGGTTGGCAAGGTCAGCTCCCAGAAAAAAAGAATGGGCATCATTGCCAACAGAATCCGGCCCGAAGCGCGCTCCTATAACAGGCTGGAGCAGTTTCTTGAGGAATACGACCTGCCAGTTGTGGCGCGCATCCACGACAGCCAAAACTACGTTAACGCCATGGAGCAGGGGCAGGGTATCCATGAGTACCACACAGAATCCATCGCCAAAGATCGTGAGCAGTGGTCATCACTCATCGAGTGGCTGAATGTGCCTCCCCCCAAAGTGACGCAGATTCAAAAACCCAGAGCCGTTTCATCGCTCTCCCTGGAGAGCGCAGTCAGCTGCTAATCGTTTATACTTCACAACCCCTTTAGTCTGGTCACGGCTGCAAGAGCCGCTGACCCTGTGAGCTTTTTGTTGTTCCCTTCAAACAGAGATATTGAATGCTGCATGCAGGTCGATCGGCATCGCCTGCGCAGGCAGTTGCGCAATCTTCAGCAGCGCAAGCGTGCCGGCAAGCCCTTTGCACCAGGGCTGGAACGGCTGGTGCAAGAGTTGCAACGCTCCCAGCAGTTATTGAATCGCCGCCGTGAGCAGTGCCCGATACCCGCCTTTCAGGATGAGCTGCCGATCAGCGCCCGTCGGGATGAGATTGCAGCCGCGATAGCGCAGCATCAGGTGATCATTCTCTGTGGCGAGACAGGCTCAGGCAAGTCTACCCAACTCCCCAAGATCTGCCTCTCGCTGGGGCGTGGCATCACAGGCCGCATCGGGCACACTCAACCACGGCGTATTGCCGCCCGCAGCCTGATGGATCGCATCTCCAGCGAACTGGGGCGGGAGCCAGGCAGCGCAGTGGGTTACAAGGTGCGTTTCAAGGATCATGTCAGGCCAGAGACCCACATCAAACTGATGACCGATGGCATCCTGCTGGCTGAGATCCAGCAGGATCGCTACCTCAATGAGTATGACACGCTGATTATTGATGAGGCGCATGAGCGCACGCTCAATATCGATTTTCTGCTGGGTTATCTCAAACAGCTGCTGCCCAAGCGGCCTGATCTAAAGGTGATCATCACCTCGGCAACCATTGATCCAGAGAGTTTTTCAAGACATTTTAACCAGGCTCCGGTGATCGAAGTATCGGGCCGCACCTATCCGGTAGAGCTTCGCTACCACCCGCTGGCCGAGGAGAACAGTGAGCGGGACGACCCGATGCAGCAGGCCATAATAGATGCGGTAGATGAGCTGTCAACCGCTGACCGGGGAGATATTCTGATCTTTCTCAGCGGTGAGCGTGAGATCCGCGAAACCGCTGAGAGCCTGCGCAAACACCGTATGTTGCAGACGGAGGTGCTGCCGCTCTATGCCCGGCTGAGTGCGGCTGAGCAGGCGCGCATCTTCAAACCCCACCCAGGGCGGCGGATCATCCTCTCAACCAATGTGGCCGAGACCTCCCTGACAGTGCCCGGCATTCGCTATGTGATCGACCCCGGCTTTGCCCGCATCAGTCGCTACAGCCACCGCAGCAAGGTACAACGGCTCCCCATTGAGCGCATCTCACAGGCGAGTGCCAACCAGCGCAAAGGGCGCTGTGGCCGCATCAGCAAAGGCATCTGCATCCGCCTCTACAGCGAAGAAGATTTTCAGGCACGGCGTGAATTCATTGAGCCGGAGATCCAGCGCACCAACCTCGCGGCTGTCATTCTGCAGATGAAAATGCTCGGTTTTGGCGAGGTCGAGCAGTTCCCCTTCCTGGAACCCCCGGACTCCCGATTGATCCGGGATGGCTATCGACTGCTGGAGGAGTTGGGTGCTGTTGGTGGTGACAGGCGGATGACCCGGCTGGGCAGAGAACTGGCGGCACTGCCGCTTGACCCCCGGATTGGCCGGATGCTGCTAGCCGCAGCACGAGGCAGTGCGCTACGAGAGGTGACGGTGATCGCTGCGGCTCTCAGCGTGCAAGATCCTCGCGAGCGTCCGATGGAGCAGAGACAGGCGGCGGATGAGATGCATCGTGAGTTCCAGGATGAGGCATCGGATTTTATCGGTTTCCTCACCCTCTGGCGCTATCTGGAGGAGCAACGCCGCCACCTCTCAAAGAGTAAATTTCGCAAACTCTGCAAACAGCGCTTCCTCTCCTGGAATCGGGTGCAGGAGTGGCACGATGTCCACCATCAGCTGAGCGGGCAGCTGCATGAGATGGGGTTTCGGGATAACCAGGCAGAGGCCTCTTATGAAGCGATCCACCAGGCGCTGTTAACGGGTTTGCTGAGCAACATCGGCTTCCGGGACAAGGATAAAGAGTATCTGGGCGCGCGTGGCAGCCGCTTCTGGATCTTCCCCGGATCAAGTCTGTTCAAATCATCGCCCAAGTGGCTGATGGCCGCAGAGCGGGTGGAGACCACCAAACAGTATGCGCGCATGGTGGCGCAGATCCAGCCGGCATGGGTCGAGGCGGTGGCGGGGCATCTGATCAAGCGCAGCTATTCAGAGCCACACTGGGAGAAGCGTAGTGCCCAGGTTGCTGCGTATGAAAGAACCACTCTCTATGGCATCACCCTGAACCCGCGCCGCAAGGTCAATTTTGGCCCCATCAGCCCGGATGAGTCGCGCGAGATATTTATTCGTAGCGCCCTGGTCGAGGGTGACTACCGCACCCGCGCCCCATTCTTTCGCCATAACCGGGAGCTGATAGCGCATATCTGGCATCTGGAGAGCAAGGCGCGTCGGCAGGATATCCTGGTCGATCATGAGGTGATCTATGCCTTTTATGATGCGCGCATCCCTGCGGGCATCTATAGCGGGGCAGATTTTGAGAAATGGCTGAAGGGGGCATCCGGCTCACAGCCCAAGCTGCTGCAGATGACGCAGGCGGCATTGATGCAGCGTGCTGCCGAAGAGGTGACGGATGAATGCTACCCTGATGCGCTGAATATGGAGGGCATCCCGCTGCCTCTGGAGTATCACTTCAAACCGGGAGAAGAGGCCGATGGTGTCGTGCTGAAGATCCCGCTGGCGGTGATCAACCAGGTCTCTGAAGCGCGCTGTGAATGGCTGGTGCCGGGTCTGCTGCGAGAGAAGATCATCGCCCTGTTGCGGGGGTTGCCCAAGTCGCTGCGTAAATCATTTGTGCCGGTGCCGGATTATGCCGATGCCTGCCTCAAGACCCTGCAACCCTCGGACAGGCCACTGACACAGCAGCTGGGGGAGGAGCTCAAACGCATGACCGGCGTGCATATCCCCGAGGATGCCTGGCAACAGCAGGAGATACCACCGCACCTGCGGATGGGTTACCAACTGGTCAATGATCAAGGGCGTTCGATTGCCACCGGGCAGGATCTGCTGCAGCTGAAAGAGGCGTATGGTGATGCGGCGGAGCAGAGTTTTAAGAGTCTGCCCCTCTCTGGTCTGGAGCGGGATGACCTGAGGGATTGGGATTTTGGCGATCTGCCAGAGAGCGTGCCACTTGAGCGTGCCGGGATCAAGATGCAGGGCTACCCGGCACTGGTTGCCCGGAAGGATCAGGTAGCCATCCGTGTGCTGGACTCCAAACCCAAGGCAGACCAGGCGATGAAGGCAGGGCTGCGAGCCTTGATAATGTTGAAACTTGCGCAGGAGATACGCTATCTGCGGCGGAACCTGCCCGAACTGCGCATGATGCAGCTGCAATATGCCAAAGTGGCGGCAGCTCCGAAGGGGTTGCTGTCCGACCCACCAAAAGATCTGGAGGCTGAGTTGCTCTCATTGATTGTGGATCGAACCTTCCTTGAGGGGCATCCTCCCATTCGTACTGAGATCCAGTTCACCCAGCGTATCACAGCAGAGAAGGGTCAGCTGATGGCCGTGGCCAATGAGAGCTGCCAGCTTGTCAGTCGTATACTCGGTGAGTACCAGCAGATCCGCAAAATGCTGTCGGGCAATACGCCAATCAACCTGATCCCGATGATTTCAGATATGCAACAACAGCTGGAACGGCTGATCTTCAGGGGGGTGTTGCAGCATACAGCGTGGCAAAATCTACAGCACTTTCCGCGCTATCTGAAGGCCATCGTGATGCGGCGGGAGAAGCTCGGGCATGCGGCTGGGCGTGATCTCCAGCAGATGCGGGTGATGCAGCCACTCTACAGCCAGTGGCGGGAGAAGGATCAGGCAACCTGCAAAGCCGGTAAACCAGATGCAAGGATTGAAGAGCTGCGCTGGAGCTTTGAAGAGCTGCGGGTCTCCCTGTTTGCCCAGGAGTTGAAAACAGCTGCGCCCATATCACTGAAACGCATAGAGAAACGCTGGAAAGAGCTGGGGCTGTAATTAGGCTGGTGAGCAGCGGCAATCAAATCGTATAATCCCTGCCTGAATAAATTTACGATAAGGAAGAAAATATGAATCCATGCCCCTGCGGCTCCGGCAAAGCGTATGATGCCTGCTGTGGCCCACTGCATGCCGGAACCCAAACAGCGGTCTCGGCCGTTGCCCTGATGCGCTCCCGCTACAGTGCCTATGCCAATGGTGAAATTGCCTATCTTACCGACAGCCTGCACCCGGAGCATCGTGATGACCATGACCCTGCTGCGACCCAGCGCTGGGCGGAGCACTCCGACTGGATCAAGCTGGAGGTCGTCTCCGTTGACGAGCAGGGGAATGACGGGAAGGTTGAGTTCATCGCCACCTACCGGGAGAAGGGGGTGATCCAGTCCCATCATGAAGTGGGTGAGTTCAAATGTCTGGATGGGCGCTGGTATTATGTGGATGGCAAGCTGGTGCCGCCATCCACCCAACAACACCAAACCCCCAAAACAGGCCGCAATGAGCCGTGCCCCTGTGGGAGCGGTAAAAAGTATAAAAAGTGTTGCGGGCGATGATCGGGAACACCCTCTGTGTCAGGGGGCGATGTCATCACTTGTCGCAACCCTGTAATCAGTGCGAAAATTGCCGTTATGGGTAAAAATACTACTAAGGAATCCATCTTGAAAAAAGAGAGCTATTTTTTTCGCGCCGTCATCTATGCCATACATAATGACAAGGTCTTGTTGGTTGATGTAAAAAACCCAAAGGAGTCCACCCCGCTCGATCCCTGGCTTGGCCGGGTTGTCGCCCTGGCTGATGGGCAGCATACGATTCAGGAGCTGATGGATTTTTTAGCCAGCCAATACCCAAACGGTGCGCCTGAAAACCTGGCTGACACCGTTGAATCGGTAGTCAAACGGCTGCAAGAGACCCATGTGATTCATCTTAGCGACGAGCCGGTAGAGCTCCCCTATTATCTGGCTATACCTGCAAATGAGCAGGATTCTGAGCGGGCCAGCGCCTTGATAGAGAAGGATGGATTTATTGCGGGGTAGACCCGGCCAAGCTCGAGATCCCGGAAAGATTTAACTTTTTTCCGTCTTCTGGTTTTGTAGCGGATTTGGTCTGGTGCCAATCTTAAAAACATCCAGCCCTAAAGGCTCCTCTTCAGGCTTTTCGGGCCTCTCTTTCAGGGGGATGCTGAGTGTTTTCCAGTGGGGAAGCACAATGGCAAAATAGACGGCAGGCAGTAGCAGGCTGAACCATATACTCGTCTGATTTGCTATTATCCATTCCGGTTTCCAGATGAATTGGGTTACGATATTCACGCTGTATACCAGGGCAAAAAGGTAGACGCCTTTGGTTCTCATCTGCCACAGCCAGAGAATCGAAAGAAGCATGAGAAGGCTGACCCAAAAGCCATACTGCGAGGCGGCACCGATGTGCTCTGGAACCTTGCTGGCAGCTTGATCGGCCTCTGGTGCAGCAGGTATCGCTGATTCAGGCTCTACCAGGTACTTTTCATCGACCTCATACTTCTCGGTGCTTTTGAATACCTTCTCTGGCCCTATGCCATTTCCAATCAGTATGCCTCCCATGGACCCAACCAACTGAACCCCGCTGACCAAGAAAAGGATGATACAAAGAAATGTAATGGATTTAGGTCTCACAACAGACTCCTGCGATTATTTCAGCTGGTTGACTGCCCCGAGTTTGGAGCTATCTGCGGCCGGTGATTCTACCTCTAGCGCACCGATCCCACCAGCTATAGTTATGATTTGTTCCTCTATTTCAATGTATCAGCAGGGAAGGGGTTGGAGGTGATGTTGTTTTTGTTTTTACAATCAATGCGTTACGCACTTCTTTTAACTGACAGCCCACCTGTCTGATTGGTCTGACTGCTCTATTGTCGTATTGTGATTAGGGTTTTTGGTAAGCGCGTTGGAAGGAGTGGGTAGAGAAACCACTCAAACGCTGCTTGTCAACCAGTATAAGGGGTACACCTCTGCCGCCCAGTTTTTTATACTCGTGCCGGCCTTTTGTTGATTTATCAATATCATATTCAGTAAAGGGGATGTTGTTGGCATTAAAATAGCGCCGGGCTCTTGTGCATACGCCGCACCATTCGGCGCTGTACATGATGACGTTTTTGTCTGATGCGGCGGGTTTTTGCTGGCGGGCTGTTGTTGTAGCGGTATCTTTTGCGGGTGGCTTTTGAGAAGAAATTACATTTACTTTAACCTCTATCTCATTGAATCCACCTGTTTTTGGTGGCTTGTCACTCATCTGGGTTCTCCCATCCTCGTCAACCCACGTATATATTCTAGAGTGAACGGTGCCTGCAAATATCGTTGAGAGAAGAAAAAGAGAGATGATGATCTGCCGCATGACTATTTCCTTATCGCTGGTTGCTGGGTTCACTCTGTCACCGCAACCTGGTTGTTATCAAATATGACACTCTGGCCACTGCGTATTTTACACCGTTTGCGACACTCTGTTTTGCCATCAACAGTGACATTTCCATCTGCAATCAACTTCTTTGCAACGCCTCCGCTGGGGCAGAATCCCATGATTTTGAGTAGGTCACACAGTTCAATATAAGGCCGACCTTCTAAGCTGAATTCGTTCATGGTTAACAAGTATCACTAAAAGAGATATAGTCGGCGGTCAATTGGAGCACTTCATTTTCATGGCTGATTCTAAGATAATCAGCAAATTATAGCAGGCGAGATAGTTATGAGAGCAATACTCACTTTAATAATCATTGGTTTATGCGCTGGTCATGTATTGGCAAGTGATGCTAAGCCACAAACATTTGGAGGGGGGGTAACCCTCTCTAACGCCATATCTGTGGAGCAGGCGATCAACGAGATTGATAGATTGAAGCATAAGGAGATTCTGCTTGAGGGCAAGGTAAGCAAAATGTGCATAAAGAAAGGGTGCTGGATGGCACTTGAAGGGGCAAATAACTCAGTCAGGGTGACATTCAAGAACTACAGTTTTTTTGCACCCAAAGATGTTCTCGAAAAAAGGGTGCAGGCTCAAGGTGTGCTCTCCGAGGAGGTGATGGAGATATCAGAAGCCAGGCATTACGCAGAGGATGCAGGAAAATCAGAGGCTGAGATCCAGCAGATCAGGCAGCCGACCAAAGAGTACCGCTTTGTGGCAACAGCGGTAAAGATCCTGCCCTGATTATCTGGCACCGGTTCTGATTGACAGTGGGCCGCGGCTGTTGATCGGCAGGCAGGCATGCGGTATTGACCCGGCGACAGCGCGATAGAGATCGGGTTGAGGCTCCCGGAACATAATGCCGGTACAGTTGCTGTTGCTGTGAATGACGGTTGCGGGTATCTCCAGTTGCCACTCACTGATGCAGGCAAAAATATCAATCTGGGAGCCGATGGCAAGCTCCGTTCCATCATAGTCCAGCAGCATCCCTGCGATGGAGAGATTCAGGGCTTTGCAGCAGATGGCATTTCCACCCTTCCTGCTGAGCCCAATAGAAAAAGAGGCCGGATCACGGCGTTTGCTGCGCTGCTCTGGCGTTTTGAATCTTTGCATGAGGTATCCGTCTGACGTAAAAGGCTGGCTGATCCCACCCTTAGGAAGAGGGGCAGGATCAGCTCCATGAGCAGGGTTTATCGGTCAGACGGATATTTTCTTTAGTCGCAAATCTCGTAAAACCGGGAATCTGCCTCATTTAGCTGCGAGAGTTTCCCTGCAACCAGGTCATAGAACCAGCCATGCAGCTCAATCTTCCCTTGGGATATGCGATCCGCTATCCAGGGGAAGCTTCTTAGATTATCCAGTGAGACCTGGATTGATCGCAGCTCACAGGCACTGATGCGCTCCTCCTGGGTTGCCAGTGTTGGATCTTCCAAAATCTGCTTTCGTGCCTTGTCTGCGATACGCATCCAGGCGCCAATAAACCCGCTATCCTCGGCTGTCCCACCATCTGGGTCAAAAAGACTGCGGATGCCACCGCAGTTGGCATGTCCCATTACAATGATATGCTCAGTCTCCAGGTGACATACTGCAAACTGGAGTGCAGAGCTGGTGCCATGGTAAGAGCTGGTATCCTCTTCATAAGGGGGAACCAGATTTGCCACATTGCGGATCACAAACAGGTCGCCTGGCATACTGCTGGTGAGAACGGCAGGATCCACCCGTGAGTCACAACAGGAGATTACAGTAACTTTAGGTGATTGCCCCTTGCTGCCTAGCCTTTGCAGAAGCTCCCGGTTTTCATGGTAAAAACCATTGCGAAAGTCGGAATACCCTTGTGTCAGTTTGTCGATTGCACTCATTATGTTATGCCTTGGTTAAAAATAGTGAATAGCATTCTATTTAAAACCGGTATGAAAGCAATATCTAAATCCAGGGTGATGGGCGGTTGCAGAGCAGATTTTCACTCACGTCTGTCTGCTGAACGCTGATAGAATAGCCGCACATTATTGGCTCCTGTGAATCGAGAATTATGACTGTACGTACCCGTTTTGCCCCCAGCCCGACTGGCTATCTTCACGTTGGCGGTGCCCGCACGGCACTCTTTTCCTGGCTCTACGCCCGTCGGCATGGCGGCACCTTTGTATTGCGTATTGAGGACACCGACCTGGAGCGCTCCACCACCGAGTCTGTCAATGCCATTCTGGAAGGGATGACCTGGTTGGGGCTGGAGTATGATGAGGGCCCCTTTTACCAGACAGAGCGTTTTGACCACTATAACGCAGCCATCCAGAAGCTGATGGATGATGGGCTGGCCTACCGCTGCAACTGCTCCAGAGAGCGTATCGACAACCTTCGTGAAGAGGCGATGAGACGCAAGGAGAAGCCGCGTTATGACGGCCATTGCCGCCATAAAGAGCTCTCGCCTGACGAGCCGCACGTCATCCGCTTTCGCAACCCGGATCATGGTGCCGTGGTGGTGGACGATATGGTGCGTGGCCGGGTGCTGTTCAATAACGAAGAGCTGGATGACCTGATCATCCGCCGTACCGATGGCTCTCCGACCTATAACCTGACCGTCGTGGTTGATGATCTCGATATGGAGATCACCCACGTCATTCGTGGGGATGACCACCTCAACAACACCCCCCGACAGATCAACATCCTGCGGGCGCTGGGACATGAGCCGCCACGCTACGGGCATGTCCCGATGATCCTGGGTGATGATGGTGCGCGGCTCTCAAAGCGTCACGGTGCCGTCAGTGTGATGCAGTACCGCGAACAAGGCTTTCTACCGGAGGCACTGTTGAACTACCTGGTGCGGCTGGGATGGTCGTCGGGCGACCAGGAGATCTTCTCTCTGGATGAGATGATCAGCCTGTTCGACATCAGCGATGTCAACAAGGCCGCCTCTGCCTTCAATACAGAAAAGCTGTTATGGCTGAATCAGCACTATATAAAAGCGGCTAGTCCCCTGCGTATTGCGCATCTGCTGAGTCCGCATATCGGCAGATTGGGTATCGATCCCATCAAGGGGCCCAATCTGGTGGAAGTGGCAGAGGCGCAACAGGAGCGAGCCAAAACACTGGTTGAGATGGCCGATATCAGCGCCTTCTTCTACCAAGATTTTGAGCAGTTCGATGGGCAGGCGGCCAAGAAAAATCTAAGGCCTGTCGCCCGTGAGGGGTTAGAGAAGATGCGGGAGGCACTGGATGCGCTGGATGACTGGAGTCCAGAGGCGCTGCATCAGCTGGTCGCAGATGTCAGCGAGGGGCTGGGGCTGAAGATGGGTAAAGTGGCTCAGCCTTTACGGGTGGCGGTTGTCGGACGCGCTGCCTCCCCCGGTATTGATGTGACCCTCTATCTGGTGGGGCGTGAGGCCTGTTTAAGGCGCATTGACAAGGCGCTTGAATTTATCCGGCAGCGTGAGCAGGCGTGATCCCGCCCTGTCTTTAAATGGCAACCATCTGACCCTTCACTAAAAGAGACCTTCTGCACCATGAGTGAGACCGAACCACCAGCCCCTTCAAACTTTATTCGCAACATCATCAATGCCGATCTGGCAGCAAACAAGAGTGAGGGCAGGGTACACACCCGCTTTCCGCCTGAACCTAATGGCTACCTGCACATTGGCCATGCCAAATCAATCTGCCTCAATTTTGGGATTGCCCGGGATTACAATGGGCTGTGCAACCTGCGCTTTGATGATACCAACCCGCACAAAGAGAATGCAGAGTATGTGGAGGCGATCAAAAAAGATGTGCAGTGGCTTGGGTTTGATTGGGACAACCGGCTCTACTTCGCCTCAGATTACTTCCAGCAACTGTACGACTATGCGGTAGCGCTGATCAAAAAGGACAAGGCCTATGTCTGCGACCTGACAGCGGACGAGATCAGAGAGTACCGGGGCACCTTGACAGAGCCGGGCAGGGCAAGCCCCCATCGGGATCGTTCAGTAGAGGAGAACCTGGCGCTGTTCGAGCAGATGCGGGCGGGTGCATTTCCAGATGGGGCAAAGGTGCTGCGCGCCAGGATTGATATGGCCTCGCCCAACATGAATATGCGCGATCCTGCCATCTATCGCATTCGCCACGGCGTCATTCACCACCAGACAGGCGAGGAGTGGTGCATCTACCCGATGTATGATTTTACCCACTGTCTCTCTGACGCCATCGAAGGGATCACCCACTCCCTCTGCACACTGGAGTTTGAAGACCACCGTCCACTGTATGACTGGTTTCTGGATACGCTGGATCCCCCCCATCACCCGCGACAGATAGAGTTTTCACGACTTTCACTACAGTACACCATCACCAGCAAGCGGAAGCTGACGCAGCTGGTGGAAGAGGGACATGTACAGGGCTGGAGTGACCCGCGTATGCCCACCCTTGCAGGTCTGCGCAGAAGGGGTTACACACCGGCCTCCCTGCGGACATTCTGTGAGCGTATCGGGATCACCAAGGCGGACAACACCGTAGAGATGGCGCTGCTGGAGAGCTGCATCCGGGAGGATCTGGATAAAAATGCCCTGCGCCGTATGGCGGTACTACACCCGCTGAAAGTAGTGATTGAAAACTACCCGGAAGAGCAGGTAGAGCTGCTGGATGCCGCCAACCACCCAAAGGATGAGAGCAAGGGGCTGCGCAAAGTCCCCCTGTCACGCGAGATCTATATTGACGCCAATGACTTCCGTGAAGAGGCCTCACGAAAGTTCAAGCGCCTGGTTGCAGGTGGCGAAGTCCGGCTGCGTAATGCCTACGTGATACGCTGTAATGAAGTAATCAAGGATGGGTGTGGCGACATCATTGAGCTACGTTGCAGCTATGACCCCGATACACTGGGTGCCAACCCCGAGGGGCGCAAGGTCAAAGGTGTTATCCATTGGGTCTCAGCCCGGCACGCCCTGCCAGCTGAGATACGACTCTACGACCGGCTGTTTACACACCCGGCACCTGATGCCGCCAACGAGGGCAAGGATTTCACTGCCTACCTGAACCCCGACTCACTGCATACACTGACCTGCTGCTATGTAGAGTCCAACCTGGCAAATGCTGTGCCTGGCGAGCCATTTCAGTTTGAACGGGAGGGCTATTTTTGTCTGGATGCAGCGGGTTCGACTGAAGGCAAGCTGATTTATAATCGAACCGTTAGCCTGCGGGATAGCTGGGCCAAAATCGAGCAAAAGAGCTAGAGCGAAAAAGGAGGAACAGGGGTGGACAAACAGTCCCTCTTCCCCTAATATTCGCGCTTCGTTTTACGGGGCCATAGCTCAGCTGGGAGAGCGCTACACTGGCAGTGTAGAGGTCGGCGGTTCGATCCCGCCTGGCTCCACCAAAACGTGTCCCCATCGTCTAGAGGCCTAGGACACCGCCCTTTCACGGCGGTAACAGGGGTTCGACTCCCCTTGGGGACGCCACCTTATTCCGCAGGTCAACGCCGATACGGTAGTTGATCTGACATTCGTGGCTCCTTGGATCTAAGGTGATCTGCTCAATAAGACTTCTGAGCAGATCCTTTAGACCCTCTCTTTCCATTGATTCCATGTTTTCCGCAATTCCTCCGAGGAATCGCTTCACATTAGCCTCGGTGATATTGCCCAGCATTGCAGCTGCTGTATACTTGCATCCAGTCCCACTATCTCTGCCGTAATACCCTTACGGCTTTCCTCTAATTTTTCGGTCTCACGCAGGGCTGGGGTGGGATTTTCCATTTGAGCCGCCAACCCCATCATTTTCAAGATTCGGGTTCCCAGCTCTTTTACTTTAAGCCGTAAGTCCTGGGCAGGATCCTCTTGGCGAGCCTCTCTCTTGTTGTTAATTTGCATCTACGGCGATTTGCTGAATGATGGCTGGATACCATTGGTGGAATAGTGAGAAATTGAAAGGTGAGTTGTCCTTATATTCATGATCTATTTCATAGATTGAGCTTGTAGGTTGAGCCATATCAGGCTATTTTTAGTCAGGAGTTGATTGGCAATAAAGTGCTGGTCGGCTGTCAGAAAAACAGGCAAACTTGCGATTTGTCAAACAATCATCCGGCATAATGCGGTAAAATGGGGTTGATCCGCAAACAAATTGAGTTCTCGGACAGGCTCCTAGCCAAGAAAACAAGGAGGTTAAATCAATTACATACTGAGGGAGATGCCTCTTTTTTTTGCTGTAAATTCGCAAAATTAGACCTCTTTTTATCATGCATAACACACCATCTTGTAAGAGGCACAAACACTGGCTTCTGAGCTGCATCACGGCTACAGTCCTGATTATCCTGCATTCCGCTCTGGCTCAGGCGGGTAAAAAAAATTGTGACAACCCTGTTGCCCATCTTGTTTCTGTCGAAGGGATTATCGAATCACGTTCATCGGATGGTGGCGGCTGGCATCCATTAGCACTTAATGCCCCTATCTGTACCAATGACATCATCCGCACCGGGCCAAACAGCCGGGGCGGTGTGCTGGTAGAGGGGAGCGATACCATGCTCCGCCTGGATCAGACCACCACCTTTCAGATCATCACTCAGCCGCAGGAAAAAAAGCGCACCCTGATTGAGATCTTCTCCGGCATCATGCACTTTATCAGCCGTGTACGGCATAGCCTGGAGGTGCGTACCCCCTATGTGAATGCGGCCATTGAAGGCACTGAATTTACCGTAATGGTAACGTCGGACGAGACTTCAGTCGTGCTGGTTGAAGGTACCGTTCTCGCCAGCAATGATGTGGGTAGCTTGCGGATGGAAGGTGAACAGGCCATTACTGCAAAAAAAGGCCAGGCACCACAATTCAACAGCCGCATACAACCCGAAAATGCGGTGCAGTGGACGCTGCACTACCAGCCCATCCTGCACGGCTTGATCGACCCGGCACAGGTTGCTGTACAAGATCCCATTGAGTCCATCTTCCGTGCGGCGCTGGCTGCCTTGCGCCGCAATGATACTGCCAGCGCCTTTGCCAGCCTGAGACATATTCCACCGACTGGCCGTACCCCCCGGTTTCACAACTATCGTGCCGCCCTGTTTCTGCTGGTGGGACGGGTAGAAGAGGCGCAACGTGAGTTGGAGAGGTCTCTGCAACTACGAGCAGATAACAACAGTGCTGCACTGGCACTGCAGGCCATGATTGCCGTAGCCCAGAACAAAAAAGCAGAGGCGCTGGCGTTAGCCAACCGTGCTGCAGCAGCAGATCAAAACAGTGCGGCTCCTCTGATTGCGCTCTCCTATGCCCAGCAGACCCGGTTTGATCTGCATGGTGCTCTCGATAGCATCAACCGGGCTGTGCTCCGGGAGCCGGACAACCCCTATGCCCATGCCCGGCAGTCAGAATTGCGGCTCTCCCATGGTAATCTTGATGGTGCTGATATCGCAGCGCAACGAGCGGTTGCGCTGGATCCTGAGATTGAATTGACCCAAACTGTGCTGGGTTTTGCCCGCCTGACCCAGCTTGACCTGGAACAGGCCAAGGCCAACTTTACAAAAGCGATCACCCTCAGCTCATCCAGCCCCATGCCACATCTGGGAATGGGGCTGGCGCTGATCCGTCAGGGCAACCTGGAAGCAGGGCGTCGAGAGCTGGAGATCGCCACCGCGCTTGACCCCCGCAACGCCATGGTGCGCAGCTACATGGGTAAGGCCTATTATGAAGAGCACCGAGATGAAGTGGCGGCCACTCAATATAACTTGGCTAAAAAGCATGATCCGCAAGACCCCACCCCCTGGTACTACCATGCGCTGCTTCTACAACATCAGGGGCAGATGGTCGAAGCGTTACAAAAGCTCCAGGTTTCAAAAGCAAAGAATAACAACCGGGCTGTCTACCGCTCCCGTCTCATGCTGGATAGGGACGAGGCCGCACGTAGCGCCAGTCTGGGCCAGGTCTATCGTGATCTGAATTTTGAACAGCTGGCGTTATTAGAGGGATGGCGCTCCCTGCAAAGTGACCCTAGCGACCATGCGGGGCACCGTCTGTTGGCCGATACCTATGTTTACCGGCCGAAACATGAGATTGCCCGTGTCAGTGAGCTACTGCAAGCGCAGCTGCTGCAACCGCTCAGCGGTGCCCCTATTCAACCCATGCTGGCAGAGACCACGCTCAATGCACCCGATGGCAGCGG
>JALSJZ010000100.1 GCA_026989135.1 Sedimenticola sp.
GCTGGTTTGAGTCAGGTTTTTTCATTATTTGAGGCGAATATTGGGCATATTTAACGAAAATAATGGAGAAATCTGGCCAAATCCAGCTTTTTCTCACTGTGGTTTCTATTCTCGGACAGCCTCCTAGATTCCGCAGTTGACCGCTATGAGGATAGATCAACATATTAATATGCATAATATTTTATGCCTTTATCCAACTCACCTGCTGGGTGAACTACGCTACGGGGCGGATTGCACGCTTGCGGTGGCGCATGGCCGTGTTGCAATTCCTTGGAATAGAACAACTTCTACGTCGTTGCGCCTCGCCTAAAGCGCCTACTTTTGGTGCCATACACCTCCGCAAGCGCGCACTCCACCCCGTCCAACTGCGGATTCTAGGATAATGGCTGTTGCTTTATACAGGCACCGCATGGAGTGCGCCATTTGACAAGCGTTCAACTCTGAAATCTATGCCGCAGGCGGGGCATGAGATAATGGTTCCCTCTTCTGTTTTATTGTCAATCTGCATGTGAAATTTGCATACGGGGCATAACACCCCATAAGCCGCTGAACTTTTATATTGCAGCTCAAACATGTTATCCAGCACCTGCTTGTCACACGCCCTGGCTGCCATCTCTTTGTGCACCCACCCCTCAACAATGCCTGCCTCATTGACATCGCCCAGGAATATTGCCCCTACGACCTTGCCCTCTTTGTAGACTATCTTTTTATAGATATAGGGCATCTCTTCATAAGGGTAGTTTCCAGATTGCGTTTCAATGCCCTCTCCTTTTGCGCCACTCAAACCCAGGCAGACAAGATCCAGGTCAAACACTCGGGTTCGTATTGAAGCGACGCCATCATAGGTGATATTCACATCGCCACTGACCATGTTTTCACCGGCAATATTTCCCTGTTTCCAGGCGCGAAGCCATCCAGATTGAGTATTTGTGGCCCCCTGTGATTCAGTCGCAAGTTGGGCGACATCACCTGCGGCAAATATATTCTGATTATTTGTCTGCAGACCGGCATTGACGAGGATGCCCCGGTCTGTTTTCAGGTCGGCCGATCCCAGGGCGTCCAGTACCGGCTCCTGCGGTGCGGCAACAACTAAAAGATCGGTTGGGATTTTGTTGCCACCGGTAACAACGACGCCGCGAAGCGTGCCCCCATCCTGTTCCAGAAATTCGATATTGGACTGCTTTATTACAGTGATCTTCTCTTGGCTCAAACGCTGTTCAAGAATATTTGCAGCAACCGCATCCAGGTTCTGACCCAGCAACTCTCCTTCAGGAATAACAAGCGTACAGTTAATACCCAGGTTACGCAGCCCTTTCAGCGCCCCAAATGCCTGGTAACTTGAGCCAAAAACAACCGCATCCCTTACCCTGTCAATCGCTGGGTCTAGCGCCTGAATATCCTCTAATCTATCCATATAGACAACGCCAGCAGCTGCTCCCCGATCACAGGCCAGACGCGCTGTTCTCACGCCGGAAGCGATTAACATCTTGTCAAAGAAAAGCACCTCACTGGTGTCCAAAAGTACGCTCTGATCCTGTGTGCGAATCTCTTTTACTTTTGCCCCCATCTTAAACTTGATGCCAAGTTCAGAGAGTCGTGTTTTTTCTTTTGAAGCACTTTGCGCGGCATCTACTTTGCGGCCAAACAGTTCACCCAGCATTGGCCGTGCATAAAAAGGGTTCTGCTGCTCTTCAACAATAGTTATCTCGCTATCTGCTGATCTTCTCTGGATTGCCTTGGCTGCTCGCCTGCCTGCAACGCCAGAGCCTAGAATAAGATATCGCGTCATAACAGTTCTCTCCTCATAATTCTACTTATTTTGCCATATCCAATACACTGCGCCACGTTTGCGCCTTTTATCCGCATCTTTGCAGAATATATTGGAGTGGGCAATGCATCAGTCTATCAACCACGCAAAGCCGGGCTGAAGGGGTTGGGTGTTTGATTGATTGTAGATCAATCCGTATCAATAGGCTGTGGCTGGCAGAGATTTGAATCATATACCGCCAGGCGCCCACAGCTTCCGCAGCTGTATTCAATCTTGTCCAGCATTGATGAGCAGACATGCCTGGGGTCATCTACAGTTTTTTTGCAAAACTCGCACTCAAATGGTGTGCAGCCTTCAAAAGGATGGCACATGTGCCCTCGACCACTTGCCCTTTTATTGCATGTAGGGCAAACATACGTCTGTATGTGTTCACTCATATTGCTCAACCTCCCGGTTTATGATCCTTTCAAGATTATACGGTGCTTTATGAGCTGCTTGCAAAACTCCTGAGACAGCCCCTGGCGGCGTTAAAAATTGGCTAAAAATGCTCATTTACTGCATGTAAACTCTGCTTTTTTGCAAATTTTTGCCTCGCTTAAAGCTCCTTCTTTTGGTGCCAGGAGCAGTCTCAGGAGTTTTGCAGCTGCCTCTTACTTAACGGTTATAACACCCTTCATATCCTGCCTTCGATGTATTTTACAGACATATTTAAAAACCCCTGTTTGATTAAAAACAAGTGAGTACTCTTTGCCTACTCTAATATCCTGCGGTTTTTTTATTGTTGGCGCACCTTCCGGTCTTACTTCATAAAAAGCCAGGTTATGGTTTGCATTATCATCATTCAGCCATGTCACACTGTCTCCAGCACTAATGGTCAGCTCTTCAGGGGTAAAGAGCCAGTCTTGCATGCCCACCTTGTACTCTGCGCTCTGCAACGTGCCACTAGCCAGTAAAGATAGTGTGAAAAGAGTCGGGACAGTCCATCTATTAAGAGCAGCTAACATAGTAATCTCCTATTCATCTGTAAGTAACAACCGATTTTTCGCCTGCCGAATTACAGCATAGCAACATTATTGTTGCTGAGTCAACTTGCATCAAGGGGCAGTCTGAGCAGTTACAGGCGTTTTTCAGGGGTGCTGAATAGATACCAGATAAGATAGACTACAAACCATATTTATTCACCTCCATCAGCAGAGAAGCATTTAATGAGTATATATATCTTTCGTAAACATGCTGTCGTCGCTGCAATCATTGTCCTTTCCGCCTACTGTGGCCTTGCCCAGGCTGATGAAAATGCAGTGCCGCAGGAGCAGGAGCTTAGGGCGATCATAACAGGGCTGTCTGTAGAGGGCTTATCGCTCAGTCTGACTCCTGGCCAGGCGCATGATAATCTTCTCTCTGCTGGCTATCAGGTGCATCAGGGTACGGAACCAGGGCATGGGATCTATTGGAAGAATGAATCCAAGAGAGTGACCAAAAGAGTCCGTCTGAAAAGCAGTGAGGAGCGCATCTATCAAATACAACTCTCGTTTGCTGAAAAAAATGGGACAGAGGTATGGCAACCCTTTCTCAATGAGATTAAAACCAATCTGGGCGCAGCCATTAGTCTCTGTGAAAAAGCAACGGGGCAAGCGCTGAATTGTCTGCTGCTCTCTGAGTCACCGACCCAGCTGAGCGCGGAAATCAGAACCAGCCAGAGCAAAGGAGTCAATAGGATAAAGGTGCGACTCGATCAGCGTACAAGCAAGATCAGCATCAAAAGCAATATAAGTTTTGGCTCTCCAAGAAAATAACATCTTCCCAAGTACCGGCAGCGACCTATCTGATGATAATCGTGGGTGTACGCCGGAAAAAAGAGCGTATCAGCAGGTAGCTGTGGCTACCACATCAAGTCATCAGGTACCTTATAGTCGGCATAGTCATCGTCTCCACTCTCCTGCTGGAGCCTGTTGCGCTGAATGATGATGGTCTCATCACGTTGAGCAATCTTTGCTGCAACGGCAGTGGGTACCAGTTTGTAGTGGTCGCCCAGCTTTACAATAGCCAACCGCCCCTGGCTGAGTTGTTTATGCACCTGTTCTGAGAGGTGGATGCTTTTAATGATCTTCTTGTCGGTGAAGTTGTAGGCAATGTCACCGTCATAATCCGTGATTTGATTCAGCTCTATCAGTTGTTTGATTTGAGCCTGTATTGCTTTTTTATCAGCCTCATTTTTTCGTTGCAGATTAAGCGCGCGATCCCTTTTCACCTTTTCAGCCTGCTGTCGTTGCAGCAGCAGTTTGCTCTCGTCAACGACTCGGTTTTGGCGCTGCTTTTTGGCCTGCTTCTGTTTTGCTTTCTGGGCTTTGTTGGCCTTTTTTTCATCGACCAGGCCAGATTTTTTGAGTTGGTCGAGTAGTGAGTTGCTCATGTCAGGATGATCTCTTGCTGCAGAATAAAACGGCGCAGTGGCTTGGTCGCCATAATGTGCGCCATCAAGAGGGCTTTTTGGATTTGGGCTCAGGTACCGGGTCAAGGCCACCGGGGTGAAAAGGGTGGCAGCGCAAAATCCGTCTAATACCAAGCCAGAGTCCATGCATTGCACCGTGCACCTCAATGGCTTCCTGGGTGTAGCACGAGCAACTGGGGAGGTAGCGGCAGTTGTTACCCAGCAGTGGGCTGATGATGTATTTATAGCCCTTAATAAAGCCAATCAGGATTTTTTTCATAATTTTGAATAAAGTGCAGGATAGAGGGGTGCCGGATATGGGGGGTTGCTCCTCAGTGCCAAGTCGCTCGACTGAGAATAGCATGATGCTTTATCCCAAAAAAGAAAACCCCACAAAGTGGGGTTAGTTATTGCCGCATAGTTATAATTTTTATTCTGCGTGTCACCAGCGCTGTTTTATTTTAATTGGAGGCAGCTGACGACAATCCGCTTATTCAGAGAATAGTTGGATCAGCGAAACAGATGCAAAACTGATGCCAGCAGCCTGTATGCCTTGCTGTCAGTGCATTGGAGCCTTTATCCTCTGGTTGTGTAAGAGGTGGAGTGTAAAAAATACTGACACTGTTTAGAGGGGTTAAATGGTGGTTAGAATAATAAATTATGATGTAAATCAGTTTGTTGAAAAGCGCCGGGTTATTGTAATACTGTGTAAATGTGCTTTTTAGGTGTAAAAAAAGCTGACACTTTGGTCTAAGCTCCGTGATTGATTGCGCCACAATCAATCACGGATACTGGACTCTCAGGCATGATCCCCAACAAACGGGTTGCTTTCACGCTCCTCTCCAAACGTAGAGAGCGGGCCATGGCCTGAGATGAACTCTACCTCATCGCCCAGTGGCCAGAGTTGAGTCTGTATGGAGTGTATCAGCGTTGCATGATCACCACGGGGGAAGTCTGTGCGGCCTATGGAGCCTTTAAAGAGTACATCGCCAACAAGCGCAAGCCGTTCTTCCGGATGATAAAAGACGACATGCCCTGGTGTATGACCCGGGCAGTGGAGCACGTTAAGCGTGATGTTGCCAAAGGTGACCTTGTTGCCATCGCTGAGCCATCGCGTGGGGGTAAATACCCGGGCCTTCTCGGAAAAGCCGTAGGCATCGCTCTGCTTGGGCAGGCCATCAATCCAGAATTGATCCTCTTTATGTGGCCCTTCAATGGGAATATTCAGCTTTTCTGCCAGGGCGGCAGCACCGCCTGCATGGTCGATGTGGGCATGGGTGATAAAGATCTTTTCAATCTCCACCCCCATCTTCTGTGCCTCTTCCATGATGAGATCAATATCACCCCCCGGATCGACCACAGCAGCCCGGCCGGTCTCTTCGCAGCAGAGTATGGAGCAGTTTTGTTGAAAGGGGGTAACGGGGACGATAGTGATTTTCATAGTGCTATAGCTCTTTCCAGGTTAACTGATAATCTCTTCAAACTTGATAATATCCTTGCGCAGGGCAAAGATGATGGTGTCCAGCGCGTTGCGCTCTGAATAGCTGTAACGCTGGGTCATGTTGTTCAGCACGGTATGAACAAAGGCTTTCAGTTCAGCGGGATACGCTTCAAATTCATCAGGCGTGTTGCGCTTTTGAATAAAGGCCTCCTTCAGCCGCTCCGGGTTAATGCCTTCCACGGTTCGACGGTGGGATAGCAGGTGGGTGTATTCGCTGCCAAAGCAGGTGAGCAGGTTATCCTTGCGCGAAGTGATGGCGGATTTGCCCTCTTCCAGTGTCAGTTCGCCGCTGTTTTGCAGCTCTAAAAAGCGCTGGGCTATCTCCCTCCGATAGATGGCATAGGTGCCGGGGCGGGCAAGGATCTGCTCCATGGACTCCATAAAACGCTCATCAGGCTTGTCTATCTTTTCACCGGTAGCGGGATCGACGTAGGTGAATTTTGGAATCATGATGTGGGCAAAGGCGCGATTTTCTGCCGCCGTGGTGAGCAGGGTGTGCTGTAGATAGCGGCGCAGGTCTGCGGCAATCTCTTCCGGGTTGCGATCAACGGTGCAGACGGTGATCTCTTTGCAGATGATGGTGAAGTAGACCGCCTGTAGCACCTTGACCAGATTCTGGTAGTCGCCATAGTCGCCTTCACCCTCCGCCAGCACGACTGAGCCAATGGCGCGAGGTGCTATGGGGGTGTTTTTTCTGTTTTTCTGAAGATTTACCTTTAGCCAGTGGTGTATGGTCGGCCCCTGTATGAAGACCTTTTTCAGTTGACTGAGGAAGGTGCCCACATGAATCTTGGAACCATCGGAGGCAACAATGGTGTTGCGCATGATGTTTTGCAGCTGGCGTACCGAGATGCCATTTTTGCCTTCATTGGGGTAGTGCTGATTCCACAGCTCCCGCATAAAGGCATCGTCGATCAACTTGAGCTGCTCATGGGTGAAAAGATTGCTCTGCTCAAGTGGCACGCAGTCACTGCGTTGTTTGATCAGGTGGGCATAGGTGGATGGGTCTTTGACATTGATCCCAAGTTTTGCCGCCTCATTATGAAACGGATGCCAGAAGGGCAGGTTACGAATGGTGCTGATGGGGTCTTCTGATTGGGCGGCATAGATAAAGAGCTTCTGCTCTGGGGTGATGGAGAGAAAAAGTGCCTTTTTCTCCTGGCTCCACCCCTCTGGCAGCCGCTCCTCCAGCGGTGGCAACAGCCGGGTCATGACAGAGTAGTAGGCGGCGATGCGCAGCAGGTTGGGGTCAACATCGTACTGTTTGCGCATGTTGGCCATATCACGACGCAGAATATCCATCTCTGAGTTGGCATCCAGCAGATAGTTGACCGGGATCTTTTCGATGCGATCCAGCAGTTTGGAGGAGGTCAGCTGGCGCTCCAGCAGCTGCATCTCTTCAATGTTGGTGGTGATAATGACGGTGGTATCAATAGCGGCCTGGGTTGATTCGATAGAGGCCTTGCCGCTGCCCAGCAGCATCAGCAGCGGTTTGTACTCATCCTGGGTCGCCCCCTCTTCGGAGCCGGTGGTGAAGGCATCGTGGATATGCAGTATGCCCCGGTTTGCGCTGACCAGCGCCCCCTCATATTGTGCCATGCTCATGCCGGGCAGGTGCTCAGCCAGCATGGCACCAAGCCGGTCGCCGATCTCCATTGGTGCGGTGTGAACCCGCAGCTGCTCCATATCATCAATATTGGCGATGCCCCGCGCCATGGCGTTTGAGAACTCGATCTCTTCGACACGCACATATTCATCAATGATCTCAGAGAGGGATTTGCCCTGGTTGCGTGGGTTTTCCAATAGCGCTTGCAGGATATGCATGCTGCGTTTGTCCAGTGCGGCATGCTGAAAATAGGTGGGTATGCGGATGCTGTTGCTGTCGTGGGCGTTGGTCAGAAACTCAAAAAACTCCTGGCGTGGATGCAGCAGCTGCTCGTTTTGTTCCAGCACAGTGGGAAACAGCAAGATTGGATTTTGGGCGAAGGCTGGGCGGATCTCCAGCCGTTGATCCTGCCCGTCACTGAAGCAGAAGTAGAAGGAGTAGAGCTTGACGGAGGGGAGCTTGCTGTACTCTTCGAGCGCCTGACAGATCAGATCAACGATATTGGTCTTGCCCGAAGCGGGTGGCCCCACCAGAATAATGCCCCGGCTTGGCCCGGACTCTTTGCCTACGGACTCGATTACGTCAATGATCTGTTTGGCGCAGAACTCCTGGCCGCAGACCTCGTTGATGCCGTTGGAGAAGGGGTCTTCGAATACCTGATAGTTGATGGTGGGTTCACCTGAACGCACGATGATCTCATAGCCGAAATGTTTGACGGCCTCGGTAATCAGGGATGAGCTGGTGTGTAGACATTGCAGCGGGTTATTGATGGCCTTTTCAACAAATTTGCGAAAGCTCAGGCTGCTTTTTTTGGAGTGACCCAGTATGCGTTCAAAATTAAAATCGTTCATATACTGCTCCACATTTTGCTCTGTTTATCTCTTTCGCCTAAGGGTGGGTACATTAAAACAAGGCGCAAATTTAAAGTGTTATAAAAGTTGGAAACGGGACTTTAGTCCTGCTGCTCACGGAGTTACGGGGCTAAAGCCCTGTTTCCAAATGTCAGCTTTCTAAGAGGCTTTAAACGGCTGTTGTTGCTTGCTCAGCCGCTCCGCCGCCTCTTCAAACGTGATCCCTTTTACCGTGCTCTCTTTGTAACCATCTGCTCTGGTGGCATAGAGTTTATCTTGTGAGAGCAGGTAGACGGGAGCCTTCCAGATGCGGTTCAGGTTATTCAGTGTGGGGCGAATCCAGTCTGCCCTCAGGTTGCGTCCGTCATCCCGATGCATTAGCAGCAGGCCGCCGTCCAGGTAATCGGTGTCGATGATGTAGATTCTTGGGCGATAGAAGTGGGCAAAGAAGCTCAGCATCTCGTTCTTTATCGGCTCGGGACGCAGCCATACCCATCGGCGGTCGGCCTTGATGATGTCTTCATTCTTGATCCCCAGCTGCTGTGCGGTACGTTGATCCAGCCGGTTGAGATGGAATCTCTCCACCAGCTCAACGGTCAGGAAGCGGCGCAGGAATTCATAGTCGGTGATGCTTTTGACCAGATGGCGCATAGAGGCCTGTGGGTCGACCTTCTCTTCCGGCTTTTCCCACTCCTGCTTGGTGTCGAGATCGGTCTCTTCATGATAATCCAGGCTCATCTTCCCTTCGCGGTATAGCTCTTCGATGTGCAGCCACATGTGGTAGCCAAGATGGTAGGGATTGCGCTGGTAGTAAGGACGCGGGTAACAGACGCCGGAGAAGACCTTGGCATAGTCGATGGCACCGCGCACAGAGTCTTCGGCAAACAGCTCCAGCATGATCTTCTTTTCCCAGTACATGGCCCAGCCTTCGTTCATGATCTGGGTGCGGACGACAAAATCCTGATGCATGTGGGCGGTGTAGAGGTAGTCCAGAATGGCATGCTCGGCCTGGCTGGTGGGGGCGTACTGGCGCAGAAAACCGAGGATATCCTGACAGGGCGCGTGCAGGCTGTAGCCGCGGCGGCTGAGTGCCTCATGCCGCTCGCGCTTCTTCTCCATCTCAACAAAGGGCTTTGCCGGGCTGGGTTTTAGCAGGGCGTTGAGGGTCTCATCCACCAGACTTACGGGTGGTTTTTTGGCCGCTGGAGCTTCCGTAGACTCCATCGTGCTGGTGGCGATGGTGGTCTCTTTATCAATGCTGTTTTCCAGATTGTACTGGGAGTTTGGGGCGATAAAAGGCAGCGCAGATTCGCAGGCGTTCCAGTAGTCAGTGTAGCGCCGTTCCCCCATCTGGTGCCGCCCCAGATCGACCTTGCGCACCAGATGCATCACATATTCAGTACGATCCATATCCGAATCGTGCAGCACATTGAGTTCAGAAAATTCACAGTGTCCGGCCACGTGCGCCATCACAGATGCCTGGGTCAGTGCCGAGTTGGTTTCGTTCAGATAGGCGTAGGAGGGGTTGCCGGTCTGCACCACTTCATAATAGAGCGCCGACTCCTGTCCGCTCTCGATGCGGTGCTTTTTGCTGGCGATATTCTTCCCCTCCCAGATATTGATTGGGCTGGTGGGGTAGACATTTTTTTCCAGCAGGGCGGCGAACTCCATCGGGTCGAGGATGAAGAAGCGCATCTCCGGCAGGGTCATGTTGAATTTTTCCCGTGCGAAGTATTCTACCCGCTGTGCCAGCTCGAACAGTTTGGGGTCGGATCTCAGGCTAAGCATGGCGCTCCTCGAACATGCGCTTGATGGTTTTGATGATTTCACCTTTGCTCTTTAGTGCGCAGGTGCGCACCACGCGGTCGCTGCCGAAGGCCTTGGAGACCTCCGTATTGAGGCAGCTCATGCGGCTGGGTTGGATCTCGACCAGCGCCAGCCGGTTGAACATCGGGTGCAGCTGCTGCTTGATGATCTCGACAATCTCTTTGGCATCATTGCCGAACAGCTCACCATCGCCCACATAGAAGCCGTAGAAGTTGGTGGTGGCGGGGTCGTACTCGTTGAAGGCGATATTGGAGACCAGATCGAACACCAGTGAGGCGCGGGTGCCGCCGATGTTGCTGACCTGATAGAACTGCTCGGGGGTTACTTCGTAGGCCTCAATGTCGTGTACAAAAAAGCGGTGTTCGACATTGTTTTTGCCGTAGTTGAAATCGAGCCAGTGGTGGGTGAAGTTGAGCAGCCGCTTCTCCAGCTCCAGCCGCTCACCAAAGGTAGAGTAGGAGATGTCCCCCATGTAGAAGACCACGGCCTTGAATTTTGGGGTTTCGACACGCTGCGGCACTTTGTAGCGTCGATCCTTACGCCGTACCTCTACATTGAAACGCCCCTCGGCAGGGCAGTAGACGCCGGTGCTGATGCTGCTGCGCAACGCCCGTTTGAAGGTGCGTTTTTTATCCAGCAGCACACCGACTGGGCCAAAGGTTTTGAAATGGTAGGAGACCTCTTTGATCTTTCCCTGCCCCTCTTTCAGCAGATTGGGCAGTTGCAGCTTATTGGCCACCAGCTCCATAAAGCGCTCGAAGGGCACCTCGAATTTCAGCTTGCCTTTCTCATTACCCGGTTCGCCGCCACCCTGGCCTGCGCCGCCACCGCCGCCTTGGTCGCCGTAGACCAGGGTGGGGGGTTCAATATCATCCACCTCAACAATCAGGTCGCTGCCGCTGGCATCGGTGCGGTCAAGGTCACCATCGTTGATGATATCTTCAACCAGATCGTTGAGCTGCTCGTCAATAAAATCATTGAAGAAGCCTTCGGATTCGTCAGATGAAATACGGTCGACATCCATAAACTTTGGCTCGTCAGGTTATGTTGCTGTTACCCCTTCCCTTTGAAGAGGGAAGGCTGGTTGATTGTTATGTGATGCATTATTCGGCTATCCAGTTTTCGATAGAGAGACCAGGGATCCTTGAAAATTCTCGGGCATTATTTGTAACCAGCACCGCATTCATACTGCGTGCATGAGCAGAAACAAGCAGGTCATTATTGCCAATGAGGTTTCCCTGATTTTTTAGCAAAGCTCTAATGGCTCCATAGTGTCTTGCAGCATCCTCATCCCAGGGATCAATGAGCAGTCTTTGTGTGAAAATACCAAGTTGCCCCCAGCGGGCTTCTCTCAACGAACTGTCGCCATTTTCAATTCCAAAACTTAATTCGCCATAGGTTATTGAAGAGATGCAGAGGTTTTTAATCGCCTTAAATTTATGCCGCAGCTTATCGGAGTGGTTTTTGAGAACATAAATGCAGATGTTTGTATCAAGCATATACATCAGCCAAAGTCCCTTTCCTGGGGCTTGACATCTGATCTGTCCTTTAAAAAATCATCACCAAAGACGGATTTGGAATCAAAAAATTCATCCCATGTGGGTCTTTTCTCGCTAATAATGACGCTTGAGCCTTGCTTTGTGATGTAAACCTCGTCGGTGTCAAAACGGTACTCTTTAGGCAGGCGGACAGCCTGGCTTCGACCATTCATAAAGATTTTGGCTGTCTGGTGCTTCATGGCGTACTCCAGCTGTGTTGATATATACCTTAAAGTATATATCGCGCAATGATAAAAGCAAGGCGTTAGCTGGACATATTAAAATTCAAAGCTCGTTCTAAATATCAATACTCGATGCATTGGCCGTAATGGTCAGTGCCTGGAAGGCGCACTTGCCGCAGTAGCCCTGGTGTTCCATCAGATATTTGACCGTTTCATTCAGCTGTTCCTGCTCTTTGGAGTCGACACTGGCAGCACTGCTGCCGCTCTTGATCCACCCCAGCAGCTTGATGTTTTCGCCAGACTTGAACTCGTTCTCGAAGACGAAGCGTTTGATCGCGGCCTGATAGGAGGGTTCATCGGCCAGCAGCACCTTGCCGCTGACGCTGGCGATGGCATCGGATAGCTCTTTGCGGAAGACATCCTTTTCCGGGATGCCCAGATACTGCTCGATGGTCTGCATGAACTTCTCGTCCGGCTGCACATCCATCTGGGTCACGTCATGCGTGACCTTGGTGTTGTGGGCGTAGGCGCGCACATGGTCGGTGTACTTTTTCCAGGTGCTTTCGACGATGGTGGTATCGCGCAGCACCGCGGTGTAGACATCACTGGCGATCTGGCTAAATATCCAGCCCTTGGCCTGTGGCAGGATCTTGGTCAGATAGTGGTTGAGTACGTTTTTATTGGTGGCGAAGGCATCTTTAATGGCGTGCTCCATGCGGATGTAGAGATCCAGCGGGGAGACGCAGGGGTTGTTCAGTGCAATGGAGGTGAGCATGGTTGGTTCGCTCTGTTCATTCTCGATGCGCTGGGTGTTGGCGGCAAATTCGTTGATCTGAAAATGCTCGGTGTTCTCGAAGATATTCTGGATGAAGCGGGGGTCGAGCCCAAAGGTGCCCTCGGAGGGTTTGATGAATTCGAACTCATCCAGAATCGCCTTGGCCATGTTGTTGTCGACCCCGCTGTCGGCTCGCCCGGCGTAGATCAGCGCCTTCTGTAACAGCGAGAGGTTGGGGTTCTGTTTCGACTGGTAGAGCCGGGTCATCACTGCAACCAGGCTCAGCAGCTCGATGCTGTGTGGGGCGACGTGGGCGACATGCTTCTTCTTGTCACTCCAGTTGCGGTATTCGTTGGAGTAGGTGATGTCGTAGATCTTCTGCTCTTCTTTAAAGGTGACCGACAGCGGCATCTCGATAAAGGTGGTGCGTGAGCGCAGCGCCTCGAAGCTTTCGTTGCCGATGAACATGTTGAATTCATGAAAGTTGGTGTGGCCGATGATGACGCCATTGAAGGGTACGGGTGGTTGGCCTTCGGGTTTGAAGAAGCGATCCTGCGTGGCAAATAACAGCTCGTAGAGAAACTTGTCGGAGAGCTTCAGAATCTCGTGGATCTCGACCAGGCCGTTGGCACCGGCGCACAGTTCGCCCTGGTAGTCATGTACCAGCGGATGGGATTCGCTGCCGAAGCGGGGCAGCAGGCTGTAGTCGATATTGCCCACCAGTGAGCCGGCCTCCTGGCTCTTTTCGTCGCGGGGTGTGTAGGAACCGATGCCGGTTTTGGTGCGTGCATCGAAGACCATCCGTTTCACCTTCAGATAGGGGAGCAGTTCCCACAGATCCAGCCCCTTGGCCTTCATGAACTCCTTTAACACATGGTCGGAGTAGGGCGACATGAGGCCATCGATCTGGATGTTGAAGCTGTCATCGTAGTGGGGGTTCTTTTCCAGAAAGGCCTTCCGTTCATCGCTGTTGATCTCGGCATTGAGCTGGGTGCAGAAGTCCTCCCGCAGCGCCGGCGGGATGACTTGCAGTGGCCGCTCGAATATAGGGCTTTGCAGGTAGTAGATGCCATCCTCTTCGAACAGCGCCTTGTCTTTGAGACGCTCATCGACGGTTGGCAGCAGCAGCGTATAGGTGCGTCCCTCGTCGCTGGCGGAGTAGAGGCTCAGGGCACGTTTGATGCCATCCATCGAGCGTGATTTTGCTGCACCGGGAGGGCCGAGCAGAATCCAGAGCCGTTTGGAGGCCTCCAGCCCACGGCTGGCGTTGTCGATCTTTTCGACCAGGTTCTCTTTGGCCTTCTGCTGACCGAAGACGGAAAAAGGCCCAACGTACTGCACATCTTCAAAGAAGTGGTAACGGTGCTTGATCGGTTTGCCGGGCATGATGGCGTGCTCGACGCCAGAGCTGAGCATCATGTCGTGTATCAGCTGGAAGGTGTTGCGTGTAATCCAGGGCTGTTTGGTGACCAGTGAGAGGTAGTCTGGAAAGGTGATGATCTCGTCGTCTACCAGATCTTGTTTATGTTTTTCGAAAACGCTACGCAGATTATCGAGCATGTGCTTGAACCTCAAAATCCAGGGAATTAACAGTGCTTCATTTTTATTAAAGTCTAGCAGCTTGGGAGGTTAATTCATAAGCAGGGTCAGGTCGAGGCTTTAGAGATCCCTTGAACCCGGAAAGAGTATCAGCAGGGCGCGTTTCTGAGCGGTATTCAGAATATTCCTAGATACAGGCACTGGTGCAGCCCCGTAGTATGTCGCGATTGAATGACAGGGAGAGGCGCGGTGTTCAATAAAGAGAATAAATGGGCGGTATCCTGGTTTGGGTTTTTTGCAGGGGCTGGTCTGCTGGCAGCTTTGCCAGCGGATGCGGCACAGAGCGTTATACGCTGCCAGTTGCCGGATGGGCGGGTGAGTTTTTCTGATCGTCCCTGCCGTTCCGGTATTCAGGATGAGCTGGAGTTTGAAGATCAGAAGGTAGGGTGGGAGGCACCCCGCACGCCGTTAAAACTCAAACGCGAATCAAAGCGAGAGAAGCAGCAGCAGGCGCGCAGAAAGGCAGCGGCGCTGCGGGTGGCAAAAAAAGAGAGGGCGCGTAAAAAGAGGGATTGCTGGAAGAAAAGAGCGAAGGTAGATCAGATTCAAGAACGTCTGCGCCGTGGCTACAAGGCGGGGCAGGGGCGAACGATGCGTTATAAGCAGCGTGAGATTGAGGCCTATCTCAGAGAGTTTTGCAGGTAAAGGCCGCAGGCAGTTGCCTGCGGCCATTCCCCCTACCCCCCTGCTCAAATCTTAAACTGACGAATCATGTTCTGCATCTCATTGGCCAGGCCGGCCACTTCACCACAGGATTGCAGGCTAAGCTGAGCCTGCTCTTTTGCGGTGTGGGCTACACCGGAGATGTTGGTGATATTGGTGGTGATCTCAGCCATGGATGCGCTCTGCTCTTGAGAGGCCGTGGCGATCTGCTGAATCCGGTCGGTCAACCCCTCCACCACTTCAACGATCTGCTCCAGTGACTGGCCGGTCTGACTGACCAGCGTAGAGCCTGCCTCAACCTCGGTGCGACCCTCCTGCATTGAGGTGACCGCAGCCTCGGTGCCGTTCTGGATATTGCGGATCATCTCGGCAATCTCCTTGGTGGCATCGGTGGTGCGGGTTGCCAGATGGCGTACCTCATCGGCAACCACCGCAAACCCACGTCCCTGATCACCTGCACGGGCGGCCTCAATAGCGGCGTTGAGCGCTAGCAGATTGGTCTGGTTGGCGATGTCATCAATTACAGAGACAATCTTGCCGATCTGATCAGAGTGTTCGGCCAACAGCTCTACATTGCGGGCAGCCTCGGCCACCGAGCTGGAGATGCGCGCCATGCCATCGACGCTCTGATGCACGATGCTGCCGCTTTCAACGGCTACCTGCGAGGCCTGATTCGCCGCATCGGCCGCTTCGGTGGTGTTGCGTGAGATGTCCTGTGAGACGATCTCCATCTCGTTGGCGGAGACGGCAACCACCTCTGTCTGCTGGGACTGATCCACTGCACCATCGGTCACCTGCTGTGTCGCCTCATGGATATTGCCGCTGGCGAGCACCAGGCTGTGAGCGGTATCGTTAATCTTGGTGATCATGCTGTTGAGGCTCTGAGACATCTGATCCAGAGCAGTCGAGAGTGCGCCAATCTCATCCTGACGGTGGCTGTCGATCTTTTGGGTCAGATCACCTTGAGCAATGCTGTTTGCTACCTGGGTGATCTTCTCGACAGGGCTCAGCACAGTTCTGTTGATCATCAGAAACAGGCCGATGAATGCGGCAATGACTGTCAATATCATGATGGCAACCGCCCATTGGACATTGCTTTGGTTGGCATGGGCGATGTCAGCAAACTGGGTGGTTAACTTATCACTCAGTTGCAGCAGTTTATTCGCATTACTGGGTACATCCTGTTGCGCCTGCCAATACTCATCAGAACCGATCTTGGCCGTGGTGAGCCGGGTTACAGCGCTTGTAAAGTCTGCAAACACCTCTTCGATCTTGGAGATATTGGCCTGAATGGCCGGATCATCGCTGCCTGCGTAGAAGTTGAATTCCGTCATCTTGAGATTAGTGGGGTATTCACCGCCTGATTTCAGTGCCTTCAGCGTCTGTGTGAAGACCGCAGTGGCCATTTCGTACTCCTCCAGGCTGGGGTTAAGGCGCGCGTGTCCCTGTGCAATATTGTCTGAAAACAGGAGGCTGAAACGCCGAATGCCCAGCATGTCTCCCACTTTGAAGGGTTTGCCTTTCATGGCGATATGGCAGCTGGCACAATCTTGAACAACCGCATTGTCAGCCGTGTAGTAGCGCAGGTAGAGTTTGTTATCCTGCTCTACCTCTTTAAA
>JALSJZ010000101.1 GCA_026989135.1 Sedimenticola sp.
GCTGGATTTGGCCAGATTCTTCCATTATTTTCGTTAAATATGTCCAATATTCGCCTCAAATAATGAAAAAATCTAACTCAAACCAGCATCCCCTCACCATGATTTCTATTCTCAGACAGGCTCCTAGTTGCCAATTGCGCGGGATGTGGGATTATAGCCAGTAACTCTCTTGAAACGAACCTTTCATCGGTGCAGAAAACTACAGGGCATTGAAAATGGCTGAAATCCACCATCAACTGCAACAGGATTGTGCCGTTATTGGACGCTTTCCGCTCTGTCACCTGCTCCTGATGAAGGATGCCAACTACCCGTGGTTCATCTTGGTGCCGGATCGGGATGATGTGAGTGAGATCTTTCAACTCCTGCCGCAAGAGCAACAGCAGCTTATGAGTGAATCCAGCCGGTTGGCAAAGCTGCTTGCGGAGAGATTTCGGGCAGACAAAATCAATATTGCAGCACTGGGAAACATGGTTCCACAGCTGCATATTCACCATGTTGTGCGCTACCGGAGTGATCTGGCATGGCCTGCGCCCGTCTGGGGAGTAGCGCCTGCCAAGCCCTATCTGGAGCATGAGCTGAGAGAGCGGGTGGATGAGGTGAAATGCTGGTTTCAGGATGAGATGATTTGAAGCCGGGTCTGGCTGGTGGCGGGTATGATAAAATAGATCGGATGATGGATTGGTCTGTTTATATTATTCAGTGCACCAACGACTCCCTCTATACCGGGATCACCAATAATATTCAGAGACGTTTTTCTCAGCATTTAAACAGACGCGGCGCCAAATTTTTTCGTGGTCACAGCCCCAAAAGGGTGGTCTATGTTGAAAATGGCCACACACGCAGCTCCGCCAGCCGCCGGGAGGCAGCAATAAAAAAGCATACCCGCACTGGGAAGCTCCAGCTGATCCTGTCGGGCATCAATGAGGTTCACAGACAGAAACCGAATGGCATTCAATAGCTCTGTTATTACAGTGGCTTACCACAGATGATTAAGAGAAAAAACGCATGACATTTTTCGAGAAACCCGCCCCTGAGGCCTTTGACAGGCTTCGCGCTTTTTTAGAGTCAGCAGATCGCCCAGAGGATACCCTGACCTACAATGAGTTGCTGGGCTTTCTGTATACGATAACCTGCTCACCGGAGATGATCCCTCCAAGTGACTGGATGCCAATGATATTTGCCAATGAGGAGGCCAATTTTCATGATGCTGAAGAGGCCAACCTTATTACCGGGGCGATTATGGCGCTCTACGGACAATGCAATCAGCAGGTGCTGGATGGCAGCCCGGCTATGCCTCCAGGCTGTGGCCCGGCATCACCGGCAATGGAGAACTTCTGTGATGGTGCGCCATTGGCCCAATGGGCCAATGGCTTTTTGATTGGGCATACATATCTTGAAGATGTTTGGGGCAGCCTCATTCAGGATGAATGGAAAGAGGAGCTGGTATCCTGCCTGATGGTGCAGAGTTTTTTTGCAGATATAAGACTGGCGGAAGCCTACTGTGAAGAGGTGTTGACAGGAGGGCATTCTGTTGTGGAACTGGCGGAGAACGTACTCAGTGTGTTTGATGATGCCATGGCGAGCTATGCACACATGGGACGCGCTCTCTATATTGCAATGCTGGAGCCGGATGAAAAAGAGCAGATGGCCGCTGAATATGTAGCGCAAGGTGAGCCCTGCCCATGTGGCAGCGGAAAGCCATTTGGTCAATGTTGTGGAACTCCAAAGACTGTTCACTGATGGTTAACAGGGTAGAACAGCAGCATCTGGCAACGATTTTTAAGGCGCTGGCCTTTTCTGCCAGAAAGCATCGGGATCAGCGCCGCAAAGACCCGGCGGCTTCCCCCTATATCAACCACCCCATTGCGCTGGCTGAGGTGCTTAGCTGCGAGGCGGACATCATTGATGTAGAGGTCGTCTGCAGTGCGCTGCTGCACGATACAGTAGAGGATACCGAAACCACCCAGGCAGAGTTGGCGCAGGTTTTTGGAGAGCGCATCAGTCGGATCGTGATGGAGGTTACAGATGACTTCAGCCAGTCAAAGGCGGAAAGAAAGCAGCTACAGATCGAACATGCTGCCCACATCAGTGATCAGGCCAAACTGGTAAAACTTGCCGACAAGATCTGCAACCTAAGGGATGTCGCCGAGTGTCCGCCGCCAGAGTGGAGCCTGCAAAGAAGGCGTGAGTACTTTGATTGGGCGAAACAGGTGATCGATCAGCTGCGAGGCATCAATATAAAGCTGGAGGCGCTGTTTGATGAGGTCTATGCCAGAAGGCCATAGGTCACTCCTGAAACGCCTCTTTCCAGACAACAACCCGGTTTCTGCCTCTGGCCTTGGCCTGGTACATGGCCTCATCTGCATGCTCAATCGCGATACTCCAATCTTCATCAGCAGATAACAGGCTGATCCCGAATGAGGCGGTGATCTGGATCTCAACACCATCGGCAACCTGAATCCTGGCCTGGCTGATCTTCTCTCTCAATCGTTCAATAGCGGTTCGGGCGATGCCTACTGTGGTGTTGGGCAGGCAGACCAGAAACTCCTCGCCACCAAAGCGGCAGGTCAGGTCATAGGGGCGCAGGTTGCTGTTGAGAAAATCTGCGATATAACGCAGAACAGTGTCCCCGGCCTTATGCCCATACTGATCGTTGACCCTCTTGAAGTGATCAATATCCACCAGCATCAGGCAGCAAAAATCAGATGTCCGTTTAATGCGGGCATGTTCCTGGCTTAACAGCTGAAAAAAAGCCTGGCGGTTAAGCGTGCCGGTAAGGTAGTCGTATGAGTGGGAGAGGCCGAGCAGGTCATCCCTTAACTTTGCCAATGCTGTGGCAAAAAGCACCTCATGTTTCAGAAAGATGTCATATTCGCTTGCAGGGAGGTTTTTGCCTGAGGATATTTTATTGATGATCCGGTGCACGCTGTTGTGCATCTTGTCATGCAGCTTCTCCAGGGTGATGAACTCCAGGTTCTCCCTTAGAAAATCGTGGTGCGCGCTGTAATACCACTGGCCAAATTTGCACTCATGGCTGAAGCGCCCAGAGCGATACTCATCAGAGATCGGGGTGTGGCAGATTGCACTGCGGCTCCAGGATGCAACCCACTTGGTGTGGTCGATGATGGCATTGTTTAACTCATCCAGGGCCTTGTTGACATCTTCAAGTGTGGGGCGTTTTTCACTCACTGTGGGCACGATAGCTATTCCTTGAGGTTATATGACTCTGTCATTGCCGCCATCTACGGGGATCTGTGCGGCAGTGGTTTTGGCAAACAGGGAGCCACACATCTCGGCTGCAAGGCTGGCCACGTCACTGCTACAGACCTCTACCTGCAAAATGTTTTTATGTTTGTACGCTTCAACCGTGAGGTTATAGTGAGTTGCGCGACTCTGCAAGAGCTCATCGCTCCACAGCGCCGTGTCGAATACCGCATCCGGGTGCAGGGAGTTGATGCGGATGCCATCAGCGCCCCACTCCAGCGCAGCTACCCGTGCCAGCTGATTGAGTGCAGCCTTTGAGGCTGAGTAGGCAGCGGCTCCCGGGCCGGGGGCAGGCACATTTTTAGAGCCGATGATCACCACCCGGCCACCGGCAGGTGCCCGTTTCAACAGGGGATGGGATTCGCGCATCAGGATCAGATTGGCATCCAGGTTGATGTTGAGCACCCTGCGCCACTGCTCTGTTGCCAATGCCTCGATACGGCAACCACTGGGGAAGATGCCCGCATTTAGAATCAGCATATCCAGGCCGCCGAAACGGCGTACCGCACTCTCCAGTGCCTGCGTGATCTGCGCCTCATCGGCCAGATCGCATACCAGGCCAAGAAAATCCGGGCGCTGAAAGAGCGTTTCAATCTCAGGGTTGATATCCACCCCGACCACGGCAGCGCCACGCGCCAGCAGGGCATCGACACAGGCCTTGCCTATGCCAGATGCCGCGCCGGTTACCAGTGCCACCTCGCCGCTGAATGGAGGTGGTGTTCCCCCCTTGCGCAGCTTGGCCTGCTCCAGATCCCAATACTCCACATCGAAGATATCACGAGCCGGAAGCGCCTGATAACCGCCCAGCAGGCTGGCGCGCTGGATGATCTCCAGGGTGTGGTGGTAGATGTCGTTGATGATGGCGGCATTCCTGGCACGGCGGCCTATGCTACAAAGACCCAGTTCAGGGTCGAGCAGCATGCGAGGTGCCGGGTCGAGCATGGTTTTCTGATCTTTGGAGAGCTTGCTGTTCTCCTCAAAATAGCGGCGATAGGCGGCCGTGTAGCCTGCCACATCCCGCCCCAGCAGCGGTAACCGTTTGGTACGGATGACATGATCGGGGGTGGCAGGCCCTTGTTGAGAGAGGCTGGCAATATCTTCACGCTGCGCAAAAGCGAGACAGGCGGGTGTCATGTCGGTGGAGAGCAGCATGGGGTGACCGGCTGCAGCCGAGATCTCCTGGCGCAGTGCGCTGATCTCTTCCCGCAGTGATCTGCTGGGGCGGGTGGCGGCTGGGGTGGGCAGATCCCAGGCGCTGTTGGCTCTGAGGTACTCCTCGGCACGGGCGACCAGCTCGATCATCCGGTCATAAGAGGTCTTGGCGCTCTCGCCAAAGGAGAAGATGCCGTGGTTCATCAGAATCATGCCGATGGTCTTTTCGCTGGCCTCTGCGGCAAAGCGTTCGGCACAGAGCCGGGCTAGATCGAAACCAGGCATCACATAGGGGATAATGACCATATCCTCCCCGTAGATCTCCTGGATGCGCGCCAGCCCGTTGCGGCTGTTGGTGATCGTCACCACGGCATCGGCGTGGGTGTGGTCAACGTACTTGTAAGGCAGGGCGGCGTGCAGGATCGTCTCAACCGAAGGGGAGGGGGCGGATGCCAGCGTCATGCTGGTCTTTAACTCATTGACCATCTGCGGATCGGTCAGGCGCTCCAGCCGAGCCAGCTTCAGCAGATGCGCCATGCGTACCGGAGCGAATCCGGCCTCTTCGATGGTTGCCAGATCCCAGCCGCTGCCCTTTACATAGAGGATCTCCTCCTCTTCACTGACCAGATTGGTCTGCGTGACCTTTACCGAGGTGTTACCCCCACCGTGCAGCACCAGGGTGCTGTCCTGCCCCAACAGGCGAGAGCTGTAGACCCGCAGGGCAAGGTCGGTGGTGTGGCGGGCGGCATCCTGATCATTCCAGCGGTTTTGCATAGTTGTTCTCGTGGGTTGTGATGCTCATTGTGCGGCGGGGAGCACTATTCAATGGTTATAAACTGGCTGTAATGATAACCTGATTCTATTGCGTTATAAGCTGGTTTTTATACGATCAGATTTTGATTCGGCTCATTGTTAAGGAGTGCAGCAGCGGCATGTTATCCAGGGACGGGACATGATTTGGATCCAGGCTGTTGCCGCATTTGTTGTTGGCGTACTTCTCCTCCAGTTTCAGGCTGAGCTACCCTCGCTGTGGTGGGTTTTTTCACTCCCTTTTCTCCTCTTTGCATTTCGCTTTGCGTGGCTGCGGCTGCTCTGTTTCGGTTGCCTGGGTTTTTTATGGGCGCTGGTGCAGGCGCACTGGCTGTTGAGCAATGCGCTTGATCCGCTGATGGAAGGCAGGGATCTGCTTGCTGAAGGGGTCATTGTCTCATTACCCGAGCAGCGGGGGCTGCGTACACGGTTCCGGTTTGAGCTTGAAAAGCTGCATGATCGGGGTGAACACTACCCTGTATCAGGGACGGTTCGGCTCAACTGGTACCGAAATGCGCCACGGCTGAAGGTCGGCGAACGCTGGCAACTACAGGTGCGTCTGCGCAGGCCTCATGGGTTTATGAATCCTGGTGGTTTTGATTATGAGGGCTGGCTGTTTCGAGAGGGCATCCATGCCACAGGTTATGTGCGGGAGAGTCTGAAAAACAGAAAACTGGCGGAGAGCAATTCACTCTATCTTCTTCAGTCACTGCGGCAATCCCTTCGGGATAAGATTTACCATGCCGTTGCAGATCCGTCTGTGGCGGGAATCATTGTCGCACTGGTGATTGGGGAGCGCAGTGGCCTCAGCCGCGAGCAGTGGGATCTGCTGGCCCGTACCGGCACCAATCATCTGGTGGCCATTTCAGGGCTGCATATAGGGATCATTGCCGGACTGGTCTTTTTTCTTTTTCGCAGGCTTTGGAGCCGCTCAGCACGGTTCTGTCTCTATCTGCCGGCACCGCAGGCAGCGGCCATCAGTGCCATACTGGCTGCGCTGTTTTATGCCGCCCTGGCGGGTTTTGCGGTGCCTACCCAGCGCGCCTTGATTATGCTGGCGGTGGTAATGGGCGGCATCTTGCTGCGACGGCAACAGCAGCCACTGCATCTCTTGGCGGTGGCACTACTGCTGGTGGTGCTGGTTGATCCGCAGTCGGTAATGCTGGCCGGCTTTTGGCTCTCATTCGTTGCTGTGGCTGTCATTCTGTACGGGGTATCCGGCCATCTCTCCAGAGCCGGGCTGTGGGCAAAATGGGGACGGGTGCAGTGGGTGGTGGCGATAGGGCTGGCACCGCTGTTGCTGGCCTGGGGGATGCAGGTCTCGCTGTTTGCACCTTTGGTGAATATGGTGGCGGTACCGCTGTTCAGCCTGCTGGTGGTGCCTTTGGCGCTGCTTGGCAGCCTGCTGCTACTGCTCTCTGAGGGGCTGGGTGGATGGGTGCTGTGGCCGCTTGCCTGGCTGCTTAAAGCGGCCGTTGGCGCGCTTGAGTGGGTGGCATCACAACCTTTTTCAGCCTGGGAGCAGGGCGGAATCCCCAGCTGGAGCTGGCTGCCCGCTGCACTGGGTGTCCTGCTGCTGCTGGCTCCGGCAGGGCTGCCGGGGCGCTGGCTGGGTCTGATCTTCCTGTTGCCGCTGCTCTTGGTGCGGCCAAACTCCCCGCTGGCTGGAGAGCTCTGGTTTACGCTGCTGGATGTGGGGCAGGGGCTCTCTGCCATCATTCAAACCCAGCGCCACACGCTGGTCTTTGATGCAGGTGCGCGTTTCTCGGATGATTTTGATGCAGGCTCTGCGGTGGTGGTGCCCTTTCTGCATGAGCAGGGCATATCGTATGTTGACCGGCTGATATTGAGTAATGCCGATAATGACCATGCCGGTGGCGCATCTAAACTGGTTGAACAGATCCCCGTGCGCGAGATTCTGAGTGGCGAGCCGGGTGAGATCAGCTGGGGCAGCGCCCGCCAATGCACCAACAGCGAGGCATGGGAGTGGGATGCTGTGACCTTCCGTTTCCTCTATCCGGCAGAGGGGAGCCAAAGCAGAGGGAACAATGCCTCCTGTGTGCTGCTGGTAGAGAATGCTGCCGGACGAATCCTGCTGACAGCAGATATAGAGAGGGAGGCCGAATCTTGGCTGTTAAAGCATGTGCCAGATCAACTGGCTGCAGAGATTGTTCAGGTGCCGCACCATGGCAGCAGGAGCTCATCCACCCAGAGTTTTGTCTCTGCCGTCGCGCCGGACTATGCCCTGGTGCCTGCCGGCTATCGAAATCGTTACCGCTTCCCGCAACCCGAGGTGGTGCGACGTTGGCAGGCCGCCGGTGCCACCGTGTTTAACACTGCGAACCAAGGGGCAATCCGTTATCGTCTGCATCCGGTCAAAGGGATTATGGCGCCGGAATTCCACAGGGCAGATGCAAAACGCTACTGGCACATCGCTAAAGAGTGATATTCAGATCGCTTAGATTTTTTTGTGGGTGTAAAATAGACCGCTTCTTAACTCTAATATAAAACCTTTCAGGTCAGACATTGACACAAATCCTCGCCATTGCAGTGGGCGGAGCCATTGGTGCCGTGATGCGCTATTGGGTCTCTACCGGGGTCTATGACCTGCTGGGACGGGGATTCCCCTATGGCACCCTCGTGGTCAATGTCGTGGGTTCCCTGCTGATGGGCTTCCTCTATGTGCTGTTGCTGGAGCGGATGGCTCTCAGCCCAGAGCTGCGTGCCGCACTGCTGATTGGGGTTTTGGGTGCCTTTACCACCTTCTCCACCTTCTCTATCGAGACGCTGAATTTGATTGAGCAGGCTGATTTTGTAAAGGCCGGGCTTAATGTGCTCATCAGTGTCGTTGCTTGCGTGGGTGCCGCCTGGATTGGGCTTATTATCGGGAGACAGATGTGATGAGTCAGACGAGCGAAATAACCGTGGTGCGTATCTATCTTACGGAAGGTGAGCATCAATTTGAAAAGCTGATGGCCATCCTGCACGATGAAGAGAAGGTGCGTGGCGTTACCGCCTTTCGTGGGATTGCCGGTTTTGGGCAGTCTGGAAAGATGCACTCCTCCAGCCTGATCGACCTCTCGCTGGATCTGCCGCTGGTGCTGGAGTTCTTTGACAGCCCTGAAAAGGTCAAACAGGTGCTGGCACATCTGAATAGATTGATTAAACCGGGCCACATCGTCAGCTGGCCTGCTCAAGTGAATAGTGGTGAATAGATAATGCTGGATCCCCGTCTGCTTAGAAACGAGCTGGAAACCGTTGCCCAACAACTTGCCCGCCGGGGCATGCGGCTGGATACGGCGCATATTTCGGAACTGGAGTCTCGCCGCAAGGCGTTACAGATAACCGCTCAAGAGCTGCAAAATGAGCGCAACAGCCGCTCTAAAGGGATCGGCAGAGCCAAGGCGGCGGGTGAAGATATTCAGCCGCTACTGGCCGAGGTCTCTGATCTGGGCGAGCGGCTCAAAGCTGTGGAAGATGAGCTGCAAACCGTGCAACAAGCGCTGCGGGAGATCAGCCTGAACCTGCCAAACCTGCCTCACCCGGATGTGCCGGAGGGGAGGGATGAAGCGGATAATCGTGAAGAGCGCCGCTGGGGCGAGCCTGCCCGGTTTGATTTCAAACCCAGGGATCATGTAGAGCTGGGCGCCAGCAAAGGGATGGACTTTGAAGCCGGCGCTAAAATTGCCGGTTCCCGGTTTGTAACGCTGCAAGGCCCACTGGCCAGACTACAGCGTGCCTTGACCCAGTTTATGCTGGATCTGCACACCGCAGAGCATGGTTATACCGAAACCTATGTCCCCTTCATGGTCAATGCCGAGAGCCTGCAGGGCACCGGACAGCTGCCAAAGTTTGAAGAGGATCTGTTTGCACTCAAAGGCGAACAGGCCTACTACCTGATCCCCACCGCCGAGGTGCCCGTCACCAACCTGGTACGTGATGAGATCATTGACGATGCCGATATGCCAAAGCGCTGGGTGGCCCATACCCCCTGTTTTCGCAGTGAGGCAGGCTCTTACGGCAGAGATACCCGTGGCATGATCCGTCAGCACCAGTTTGAAAAGGTGGAGATGGTACAGGTGGTGCGGCCATCAGAGTCAGAAGCGGCGCTGGAACAGCTTACAGCGCATGCCGAGAGCGTGCTGCAGCGGCTGGAGCTGCCCTATCGGCTGGTCACCCTCTGCACGGGAGACCTGGGCTTCTCAGCGGTCAAAACCTATGATCTTGAGGTCTGGCTGCCAGGGCAGGACAACTACCGTGAGATATCATCCTGCAGCAACTTTCAGGATTTTCAGGCGCGCCGTCTACAGGCCCGCTGGCGCAACCCGGAGACGGGCAAGCCGGAGCTGGTGCATACCATCAACGGCTCCGGTCTGGCGGTAGGGCGTACCCTGGTTGCCGTGATGGAGAACCATCAGGATGCGGAGGGCAATATCACTGTGCCAGAGGTCTTGCACCCCTATATGGGGGGGCTGAAGGTGATTTAGTGTAGTGTCCAGGACGCTACACTAGCGGCTACCGCACCATTGCAATCAGCAGCATGACAAAACCGATAACCGCAGCCAATGGCAGCACTACAGCCTGCCAGTCACCTGCTTCAGCCTTGGGGCCGTGTTCCATCCAGTGCTTGGCGCGAGGGTACATAAAGAACAGCATCATCCCCAATGCCGCAGCAGCGGCGATTTCCATCCACATCTTTCTCTCCTCCAAAAGCTAAAAAACCCCGGCAAAATGCCGGGGTTTTTATTGTAACTATCGAGTTACCCCAAATCAGTCATCACTCATAATGCCGAGAATGTGCAGTAGGCTGATGAAGATATTGAAAATGCTCAGATAGAGCCCGTAGGTGGCAAAGATGTAGTTTGTCTCACCACCGTTGATCATGCGGCTGGTATCGAACAGGATAAACCCGCTCATCAGCAGAATGATCGCAGCAGACATGGCCAGCGCCAGCCCTGGGATCTCCAGGAAAAGGTTAGCCAGCATAGCCAGTATAACCACCATCATGCCTGCAAACAGGAAGCCCCCCATAAAGCTGAAATCACGCTTGGAGGTGAGGGCATAACCTGAGAGAGTCAGGAAGATGATGCCGGTGCCACCAAAGGCGGTGCCAACAATCTGCGGCCCCTTGGGCAGTGCAAGGTACTGGCTGAGCATAGGACCCAGGCCAAAACCAAGTAGTCCCGTAATAAGGAAAATAACCCCAAGGCCAGCAGATGAGTTGGCTGTTTTTGGCAGTACAAATATGCCGATCAGCATGCTGCCAATGACGCAGATCAGATAGGTCATGCCAGGAGGCTGAACAACAACGGAGACCGCAGCCATAATGGCACTGAAGATCAGCGTTGCTGAAAGAAGCATGTAAGTGTTCTTGATCAGCTTGTTTGTGGCAAGTGTAGAGCCAGCCTGACTAGCGACTGAAAAGTCAACGCGGTTCATAGGCTTGTATTCTCCTTCTTGGAAATACGTAAAAAATTAGTCTTCAAAACGGAAGACGGACACCAGCGAGTAAGAATACTCAAATAATTGGAAAGTGCAACTAAAAAAAGGTTCCATTGATGCTGGCAAATCCCCACCAAAATCAGGTATGCTTCTCGCTCATTCGACAAGTGCCGAATGAGCTGGAGAGGTGGCAGAGCGGTTGAATGCGGCGGTCTTGAAAACCGTTGAGGGTTTATCCCCTCCCAGGGTTCGAATCCCTGCCTCTCCGCCATATTGGTAGATACCCCCCCAGATAGCCCCCATTCGAGAGCTGTTTCCTTTGCATAATACCTTTTTTCATGACTCGGCTTTACAGTGTTCCAATAAAACCATAGCTGTAGCCGTAAGGCCGCTGTTTTGGACGGGACAGGATAGGATTTGATATGAAAACCCTCTATGACAAACTCTGGGAAGCGCATATCGTTCGCTCTGAGGCGGATGGCACTTCACTCTTATATATAGACCGTCACCTGGTGCATGAGGTGACCTCCCCGCAGGCCTTTGAGGGGCTGCGGCTGGCGGGGCGCAGGCCTTGGCGCACCGGAGCCAATCTGGCGACCCCCGATCATAACGTGCCAACGCAGAACCGGGATGAGGGGATTGTCGATCCGATTGCCCGCCTGCAGGTGGAGACCCTGGGCAAAAACTGCCGGGAGTTTGGTATCACCGAGTTTGAGATGGATGATATCCGCCAGGGGATCGTGCATGTGGTGGGGCCGGAAGAGGGTGCCACCCTGCCGGGCATGACGCTGGTCTGTGGCGACTCTCACACCGCGACCCATGGTGCGCTGGGTGCGCTGGCCTTTGGCATCGGCACCTCTGAGGTTGAGCATGTGCTGGCAACCCAGTGCCTGATTCAGAAAAAGTCCAAGAGCATGCTGATCGATATAGAGGGCAAGCTGGGAGATGGAGTGGATGCCAAGGATCTGGTGCTGGCCATCATTGGCAAGATCGGCACTGCAGGTGGAACAGGCTATGCGATTGAATTTGCCGGGGAGGCGATTCGCAACCTCTCCATTGAAGGGCGGATGACAGTCTGCAACATGACTATTGAAGCGGGCGCACGTGTCGGGTTGGTTGCGGTGGATGAGACCACCATTGAATATGTAAAGGGTCGCCCCTATGCGCCAGAGGGCGAGGTATGGGATCAGGCCGTAGCCGCCTGGCGGGATCTGCACAGCGATGAAGGGGCACATTTTGACCGGATTGTTACGCTTGATGCCAGCCAGATTCAGCCCCAGATGACCTGGGGCACCTCACCCGAAATGGTGGTGCCAGTGACCGGTGTGGTGCCCGACCCCGCGCAGGAGCCAGACCCTGCCAAGGCCGACGGCATGCGTCGGGCGCTGGAGTATATGGGGCTTGAGGCCGGTACCCCCTGTAGTGAAATTCGTCCGGATGTGGTCTTTATCGGCTCCTGCACCAACTCGCGTATTGAGGATCTGCGTGATGCCGCCGCGATAGCCAAAGGGCGCAAAGTGGCGAAGAGCATAAAGCAGGCGCTGGTGGTGCCAGGCTCGGGTCTGGTGAAACAGCAGGCGGAAGCAGAGGGGCTGGATAAGATCTTTATCCAGGCCGGTTTTGAGTGGCGAGATCCAGGCTGCTCCATGTGTCTGGCGATGAATGCAGACCGACTGGAGCCGGGTGAGCGTTGCGCCTCCACCTCAAACCGTAACTTTGAAGGACGGCAGGGGGCAGGGGGGCGCACCCACCTTGTTGGGCCAGCCATGGCTGCTGCTGCTGCAGTGATGGGCCATTTTGTTGATGTAAGGAGCTTCTAAATGAACCCATTCAAGAGATTTACCGGCATCGTGGCACCGCTGGATCGCTCCAATGTGGACACCGATGCCATCATCCCCAAACAGTTTTTGAAGTCCATCAAACGCACAGGTTTTGGCCCGAACCTGTTTGATGAGTGGCGCTACCTTGACCGGGGCGAGCCGGGGGTGGACAGCTCCAATCGGCCATTGAACCCTGAATTTGTACTGAATGATCCCCGCTACCAGGGGGCGCAAATACTGCTGGCACGCGATAATTTTGGCTGCGGCTCCTCTCGCGAGCATGCCCCATGGGCCTTGGATGATTACGGTTTTCGTGTGATTATCGCCCCAAGTTTTGCCGATATATTCTTTAATAACTGCTTTAAGAATGGCCTTCTTCCCATTGTTTTATCAACTGAAATAGTAGATAAATTATTTCAGCAAGCCGCAGGGGAGCAGGCACTTGAACTGACCGTTGACCTGCAGGCTCAGAGCATTATCCTGCCCAATGGTGAAGGCATCGGCTTTGAGGTGGATGAGTTCCGCAAGCACTGCCTGCTCAATGGGCTGGATGATATTGAACTGACCCTCCAGCACGTCGATGCCATCAAATCGTATGAGGCGGCACGACAGCAGCAGGCACCCTGGCTGTTCAGTTAATCCGTTCGGAAGTCCCGCTTCCAAAACAGTTTAAAACCTCCAAAAATGGAGAGGGAAATAGTATGAGCAAAAAAATCCTGATTCTTCCCGGTGATGGTATCGGCCCAGAGATTGTGGCCGAAGCGGTCAATGTCATTAACTGCCTGCGTGAAGAGAGCGGCCTGGAGGTCGAGCTGGATGAGGCGCTGGTTGGCGGTGCTGCCTATGATGCCGCAGGCCACCCACTGCCAGAGGCCACACTGGAGCTGGCCAGAGAGGCAGATGCTATCCTGCTGGGGGCTGTGGGTGGTGCCAAATGGGAGTCGCTGGATATTGCTGTCCGCCCCGAAAAGGGGCTGCTTGGCCTGCGTTCAGAGCTGAACCTGTTTGCCAACCTGCGCCCCGCCATCCTCTACCCCCAGCTGGCCGACGCCTCAACCCTGAAGCCAGAGGTGGTCTCTGGGCTGAACCTGATGATTGTGCGCGAGCTGACCGGAGGCATCTACTTTGGCCAGCCACGCGGTATTCGTAAGTTAGAAAGTGGTGAAAAAGAGGGCTATAACACGCTGATATACAAGGAGTCAGAGATTGACCGTATTCTGCGGGTTGCATTTGATATTGCCCGTAAACGAGAGAGCCGAGTCTGCTCTGTAGACAAGGCCAATGTGCTGGAGTGCACCGAGCTGTGGCGTGAAGTAGCCATCCGTACCGGCAAAGAGTACCCGGATATAGAGCTGAGCCACATGTATGTTGATAATGCTGCCATGCAGCTGGTGAAGGCTCCCAAGCAGTTTGATGTCATGGTGACCACCAATATGTTCGGCGATATCCTCTCCGATGCCGCAGCGATGCTGACCGGCTCGATTGGCATGCTGCCCTCCGCATCACTGGATAAGCATGGCAAAGGCATGTACGAACCGATCCATGGCTCTGCCCCCGATATTGCCGGGCAGGGTGTGGCCAACCCGCTGGCAACCATCCTCTCTGTTGCCATGATGCTGCGCTACAGTCTGGATGAGCCAGCAATGGCAGATCGTATCGAACAGGCGGTAGACCAGGTACTGGATCAGGGGTTGCGTACCGCAGATATTATCTCTGACGGGATGCAGCAGGTCGGCACTGAAGCAATGGGCAATGCGGTCGTCGCGGCCCTGAAAAGCTGATTGCATAAGTTTAAAGTAAAATATTGAAAAAAAGGCAAACGCTATGAAACGCATAGGCTTTGTGGGTTGGCGCGGCATGGTTGGTTCGGTTTTGATGCAGCGCATGCAGGCTGAGGGCGACTTTGATCAGATCGAAGAGGCGTTCTTCTTCACCACCTCCCAAACCGGGCAGGATGGGCCGGATATGGGCAGAGGGTCTCAGCCGCTGCAAGATGCAAAAGATATTGAAGCCCTGAAGAGGCTGGATGCCATCGTCACCTGCCAGGGTGGCGACTATACCCGCGAGGTCTTCCCCAGGCTGCGAGCCGCAGGCTGGGATGGCTACTGGATTGATGCGGCATCCGCATTGCGGATGGAGAGGGATAGCATCCTCATTCTTGATCCTGTAAACATGGATGTCATCACGGCGGGGCTGGATGCTGGCGTCAAAAACTATGTAGGTGGCAACTGTACCGTCAGCTTGATGCTGATGGGGCTGGGTGGGCTGTTTCAGCATGATCTTGTGGAGTGGGCCACCTCCATGACCTACCAGGCGGCATCGGGTGCGGGTGCGAACAATATGCGCGAGCTGCTGGCTCAGATGGGAGCAGCAGAGACTGCAGTCAGACCGCAGCTGGATGATCCCGCCTCAGCCATCCTGGAGATCGACCGGATCGTGGCGGACACCCTGCGCAGCGACAGCTTCCCCACCGACTGTTTTGGTGTCCCGCTGGCTGGCAGCCTGATCCCGTGGATAGACAAACAGCTGGAGAGTGGCCAGAGCCGTGAAGAGTGGAAGGGTGGGGTTGAGAGCAACAAAATCCTGGGGCGCGAGGATAACCCGATTGTGATTGACGGCATCTGTGTTCGCATTGGTGCCATGCGCTCCCACAGCCAGGCGTTGACTATCAAATTGCGCCAAGATGTTCCGATGGATGAGATTGAAACCATGCTGGCCGAAGCCAATGAGTGGATCAGGGTGATCCCAAATGAGCGTGAGGCCACCATACGCGAGCTGACACCTGCCAGGGTAACGGGAAACCTTGAAGTGCCTGTTGGCCGTCTGCGTAAGATGAATATGGGGCCAAAATACCTGTCTGCCTTTACAGTGGGCGACCAGCTGCTGTGGGGCGCTGCCGAGCCACTGCGTCGTATGCTGCGTATCTTATTGGTTTCAGGCCGTTAGTAAAATTATGCGCTTTAGTGCAAGGCTTTAGCATTATCGTTTTACAAGCAGCTGCGAAGCGACATGTCGTTGCAATTGACCATATTCATATTGAGGTTTATTTAAAATTTTGTTCTAATGGTTTCATCTATACCATATAGATGGAAACGGCACACAGCTAGCGAAATCAGAAGCATAAAATACGAATAGGCACCAATTGGGGGTTACACAAGGTACGAGTTTTGCCAGTACCTCTTGATGAGATGTCATAAGGTCATATTAAAAACATTTATTTTTTTGGTGGTGCCTTTCCCCCCGCACCACCAGTCTAACAGGCACATTATGCCACTATGGTTGAGACTGTAGATTCTGGCCCTTCCACCCGCCTGGTTTCGTGCTGCGCATACCGTTTGCAGGCACCGAGATTTAGCCTTAAGGCTCTTTTCCTGCCTTGGCTTCCTTGTCCTGATTAATCAACAGCTATGGATGCTGATGCTCCAGTTAGAGAAGAGGGACATCAGCCACTGATGGATTTGTAGGCTATTGGCCAGCTAAGGGTGCCTGTTGGGCAAGAAGGCGTGGATGAGTTGCTGGAGATCCTTATTTGAGAAGACTCATGCGAGGACTGGAACCCCGCACTCTTGGGTCGATGGAAACGGCATGCAGGCAGCAAAATATACGAAATATAAAACACAAATAGGCAACTGACTGGGGGGGAAATGACCCAAACCCGTTTATTAATCGCTGATGATGATGGAATTATATTAGCGATATTCGGTAAGGGAC
>JALSJZ010000102.1 GCA_026989135.1 Sedimenticola sp.
AGGCTGACCATTGCAAATTTGAGCCCGGCGGATGTCTGTTCCCTTGCGAAGATGTAGTGCAGGTAGTGTGCCAACATCTTCGTTTCAGTCAGGTTTACGGCGACAGGGGGCAAAACTTTATGGCTTGGCAGGCTTTTTTGGAGGTTTCAGGGTGGTTTGGGAATGGTGTTCGCCTGGGTTGCCGGAGTGGCCTTCAGATAACCTCATGGTAACTGCCAGCCAGCGGCACAATGTGACGTAAATTGTCACTTTGGCGGCGGTGAACGAGGCAGCGGTGTCAATCAAGCCCCAGCTTCTCCAGCCGATAGCGCAGGGCGCGAAAGCTGATGCCCAGTTTTTTTGCGGCGGCGGTGCGGTTCCAGCGGGTCTCTTCCAGAGCCTTGATGATGGCCTGTTTTTCAATATCACCCAGGTAGGCCTCCAGCGGTTGATCTGGATCACCTTCGCCGGTGGCTGATTGCGCTGGCAGTTGAAGATCCTCAACCGTTACCCGGTTCCCTTCGCACAGGGTTACGGCCCGCTCCAGTGTGTTTTCCAGCTCTCTGATATTTCCGGGAAAGGGGTAGCTACGGAGTGCCTTCATGGCCGATGGCTCAATATCCGTTTTTGGCCGCCCGCCTTTAATCGCCAGTCGGGTGAGCAGATGCTCTGTAAGAAGTTCGATATCACCCTCCCGCTCGCGCAGTGCCGGGATGTGCAGTTCAATCACATTGATGCGGTAGAAGAGATCCTGGCGGAACTCGCCCCGCTTGACCAGCTCGGCCAGATCCCTGTGGGTGGCGCTGAGGATGCGTACGTCGATGGTGCTCTCCTGCTGGGCACCAATGGGGCGGATGGATTTTTCTTGAATCGCCCGCAGCAGTTTGACCTGCATGCCCAGTGGCAGATCGGCCACCTCATCCAGAAACAGTGTGCCGCCATGCGCGGCCTGGAACAGCCCCTCCTTGTCTGAGATTGCGCCGGTAAAGCTCCCTTTTTTGTGGCCAAAGAACTCGCTCTCCACCAGTTCGTGAGGGATTGCACCACAGTTAACAGCAATGAAATGACCCTCTGCGCGTGGCCCCTGGGCATGGATCAGCCGGGCTGCCAGCTCTTTGCCGGTGCCCGATTCACCACTTATATATATGGGTGCCTGGCTGCGGGCGAGCTTGGCGATCATGGTTCGAATGTTGTTGATCGCAGAGGATTGGCCAAGCAGCTGGGGTTCATTGGCGCTGGCTACAGGCGGCGAAGTTTGCGGCAGGGCCGGTTTTGGTTTGTGCAGTTTCAGCGCCGTTTCGACCAGCTGGCGCAGTATCTGAAGATCTATCGGCTTGGATACAAAATCAAAGGCACCGGCTTTTAGCGCCAGAATGGCGGACTCCATATTACCGTGGGCGGTGATCATCGCCACTGGCAGTTCGGGGTGGTGGCGGCTGATCTGCTCTACCAGCGTTATGCCGTTGCCGTCGGGCAGCTGCATGTCGGTGAGGCAGAGGTCAAACTGCTCCTGCTCCAGCAGGGCATAGGCCTGTGTTAGATCAGCGGCCGAGCGGGTGGTGATCTCCATGCGACCCAGGGTGATCTCCAGCAGTTCGCAGATATCCGGTTCATCATCAACAATCAGTGCGATAGGGTTTGTCACGCGTTAAATACCTTTTTTCTCAGTCCGGGAAAACTCATCTGGAAACAGCTGCCACCATCGGGGTTGGGAAGATACTCCAGGCGTGCCCGGTTGGATTCACTCAGCTCTTTGGCGATATAGAGCCCCAGCCCCGTGCCGCTGCTGCGGGTGGTAAAAAAGGGCTCGAAGATCTGGCGGGCGGTCTCCGTGTCGATGCCGGGGCCGTTATCCGTGACGCGGATGTATGGCCCGCCTGACGCTGTGGTGATGCCGCCCTGGATGCGGAGCTGGAGCTGGTCGGGGTTCTGATGAAAATGGTCTATCGCATTTTCCAGCAGGGTGACCAGTACCTGGTGCAGTTGGCTGGGATCGACCCGGATGCAGGTCTCCTTTGGCTTGACCCGCACGCTGAGATGCTTGCGTGTGAGGTTTTTGTTCTGCCGGGTCTCTTCGGCCAGCTCCTCCAGAAAGGGCAGCAGCTCGATCTCCTCCGTCTGGGTACGGTCTCTGCGTGAGAGTTGCAGCACATTCTCAATGATGCCGTTCATCCGAACGGAGTTGTTGCGAATGATCTCGGTGAGCCGTTTGTCGCCACTGTCAAGCGAGGGCGACTCCTCCAGTAACTGCCCCGCATGGCTGATTGCCCCCAGCGGATTGCGGATCTCATGTGCGATGCTGGCTGTCAGTCGCCCCAGTGAGGCGAGCTTCATCTGCTGCAGCTGCTCGGTGGCCAGGGCGCAGTCATCAAGAAAGATAAGCGTGCCCAGCTGCTCTCTTCCGCCCAGGGGGATAAAGTTGGCCTGGAGATCACGCCCCTCTGCGGTGGATCTGAAGGTGTG
>JALSJZ010000103.1 GCA_026989135.1 Sedimenticola sp.
ATCTTTGCAGGGGCGTTGCAACCCGTGGTTTTTGGATCTCTGTATGGCGGTGCAGAGCGCGCAAGGGATAATCTTGCGCTTGCCAAGTCCACAATTGATAGAGATATTTACGGCCTCAGCATCGGAAGCCAGCTCACCATCAGCCCACAGCTAAGCCTCAACTTTACTGTTCAGTTACAAAAGAGCCGATACCGGGAAAACAGCTCATTTTTCCTTATAAAACGCAAGGATGAGTATCGTAATTATTCACTTGGCATAACCTACAGACCCAGCAGGCAATGGGCCATACGCTCAAACCTGGGCTACACTGAGGGTCGTAGTAATATTGAAATCTACAAGTATTATCGGGCCCAGGTTGGGATCTCCATCCGCTATGAATATTAAGGAGGTGTTATCAATCACTGTTGATACACGCCAATATATTCGTTTTTCTCCTAAACATGGAGATTTCTCTCTGCATTACCTAAAACATTGTTGCAAATGCGATTGATTCGCATTATCATTCGCCGTAGCGTCAGTGTCACCAAGACAGCCTGCACAGGGCAATGGTGGAAACCCTATTGATCTGAACTGGGAATTTTCCTACCTGCGGACTACCCCCTCTTAGCATGATATGAAGCAACCAAAGCATCAATCCAGGGTACACGCCTGTTCTGAGAAAGAGCAGCAGGTCAGACGGCTGCATAGTCAGGATCTCTTCAAGCATCACAAAGAGGTGGTGATTGAACATGCAGGCCAAGAGTACCGGCTGCGCATTACCCGCCAAAACAAGCTGATACTGACTAAATAATCACGACAAACGGGGTCACCAACAGTTTGCAGGGGTTTTTGCCCCCAAATGGGTAAGGCTCATTGATGCGCAAGCCGTATCCTCTGCTTGGGCATTGATTGCAGTGGCTGTTAGTGTGTACGTGGTCGCACTACGGTTAGAGATGGAGATGGTGTAGTAACGATTTGTACCACTTACTGGCGCATCAAATGGCAAAGTTACAGCGCAGTTTGCAGCCTCATAGGATAGGTTTACAGTGGCACAACGCTCAAGCCGCTGCCCGGTTTCAAGCAGCGCCTGTGTGCCCAGTGAGCGCCGGGATTGCTGCACACTGCCTTGATAGGAGGCATAGGCCATGCTGGCCACTATTCCCAGAATAGCCAGAACAACCATCAGTTCAATCAGTGAAAATCCACGTTGCCTTGCTTTCATTTTGTCTCCTCATGCCCCGGCATGCATACCGTGACTCATGTATAAATAAACAGTTATACGGGCGGCCTGCCTGCAGACCACCCGTATGGATATTGGAGGGGTGATCAATCCATGATCTCTCTCCAATATATTCTGCTGCTGACCTCTTGCTCTGGAGGATCGTATGTCTCAGGTCCAACAAGAATGACCGGGCCTCCTTCATCCGGCATCATGATCTGCGGTGAAGGCGGAATACCCATGCGTCCAAGCTGTCTTCTGCGATCATCTTTTGTCAGGTTATCCAGGTCACCAAGACCATCAAGGTTCATAACCGGAGTGGCATCCCACGCATTTACTATATAGAGATAGCCACCACCCAGTGCCGCACTACAGGCCGAGGAAGGAGCCAGCGGTGCGTAGGTTGTAAAGAATATGGAACCCTGAAATGTTATAGGATTACTCAAGACCTTCTCTCCGCTGTCTTCCAGCCTTATATACCAGCCATTCGTCGCTTCTAAGCTGGCGTTGGCAGCATCTTTTTCTGTTGCATCACCCTCACCAATAAGGTTGGATGTCGCATCATAAAGGCTGGTTTCTGTATAGGCCAATGGGTAATCAGGGTTGCCATCATCATCAAGAGGTGGGCCATATATGTCTGTCAGGCGGATATTATAAAACCTGTCTTCAACTACCGTATCCAGAGGGTGGGCACGCCAGCCTGAACCAATAGAGAGCGAAAGTGATTGATAGCCGCTTTTACTGTGCAGTGCGACATCAGGTGCATAGTAAAACTTTCTGTTCTCCTGCGCTGTGGAGCCACCAAGATCAGCAATTACAGCACCACTAACGAGTGATGCCCCAGACTGGCCGTGATGGATATCAAACCTCCATAGCTGCGCCCCCATATCACCGACATAGAGCTGGTCTGCTTTACCATCAAGGTCAATATCAATAATGCTAATATCAGATGGAATGCTGTAGATCATATCCGTAAAGCTTTTGGTGAAGCTGACACCTGATCCACCAGACCAGATCAAGGCGCCTGTCTCTGCATTGACAATGTATATAGCCCGGCCTTCAACATCTGGGGTACGGACTGTATTTGTATCATTGCCTGTATCATATCCACCAGCAAAGATAAGGACATCAGTTACCGTACCACCAACATCAATCTTGGCATGAAGAGGAGCCGACCATGTCTGTGCAAGCTCTTCAAAGGGCGCCACACCACCCTGAATTTTCCATTTCATTGTTGGAGCATCACGGTCTGTTACATCCAGTGCATAGTAGAATCTGCCACCACGACGCATTCCAAAATAGATATAGACGCTGTCACCATCGGTTTTTGATATAGCCAGGTCATTATTGGCATCATTGACCCAGGCTGTAATCTGTCCATCCAGACCATAGGTGTGTTTTACTGCAGCTGAGTTTATGTACAGGCCATTAAGATTGGCCAGCAACTCTTGCGGTATAAATGCAAACTCTTCAACACCTGTTGTGGTATTGATGGCATGTAAAAATCCATCATTGGTGCTTACAAATACGGTTGAATCCGGGGCTGCATCTGTGCCACCATAGGTGATAATGATGGGGCGTGAGTGCAGTGGATCCCCCATTTGCATGCGATCTTCTGTGCTGTCTCCATCATTATCCTCATCCTTTACATCAATGCCACGCGCCCATTTTATAAGTGCCTCTCTATATGCATCAGACTCGCCATCAATACTCAGCATGGCTTTTGTAATATCAGCTGTGGTTTCATGCAGGGTCAATATACTGAGGTCTGCAGCATTGGTAATGAGGTTGCGGCTTGCTGCGGTTGGTAATGCAGAAGCTGCTCCACCCTCCACAATCGAGTTACCATCAGCTTCTGCTGACCACCAGCTTTGAGCTGTTGTTTTGAATTGTCCGGTTGCGCTATCAACAGCATCAGAACCATTTACATCAACAATCCGAGTTGCCTCTGTCTCACTTCCATACAGCCCATAGCGCTTCATGTTCCCTTGCCAGCGCGTGGAATCAGAAGGTTTAAAGAGTGAAAAGTAGACCTCATTTCTATGTGCCAGCCGATTAAACTGATTGACCGTTGCACCAGGTGAGACAAAGGTGGTATCAACAGATAGAATCTCACGGATGATGTTCTGGAATACGGTTGTCAACTCCGCTGCCGTGGAGGCCGAATGGTATTCACCATCACCAACTTCAGCAAGGTCTTTAAGAAAATTAACTGCTGAAGCCTGACCTCCTTCATCAAGGTTAAAGCCAATAGTGTAGGTTCTAACGCTCTGCTTTCCAGAGAGCGCCAGTGGCCCGTCATCTGCTGATTGATCCGTGGTTGCCATCCACTCAACAAGCTCACGACCACATTTTTCTCCACCATCCGAACTTATACAGCTGCCTCCTGTCAATGCCGTGATCAGGCTTTCAGAGTGGTTGCTGTTAGCTTGCCCATCTGTCAATAGAACAATATGACTGGATTGGCACTGGTCAACAATAGGTGTTTTATAGACAGGGGAACCTGTTATGTTTTCATCATAACAGGCAGTGGAGTTCAGGTTAGCATCGGTACACTCTACGTCACGATCAACTACACCGCCTGTATAGGATGAAGGGTGGCTTAGGCGCCCTCGTTTTTTCTGGTTACCACGGGTTTTGCCATAGAGAACATCAGAACCACGGTAGTATTGAGCGGCCTCATAGAGTGTATCAACAATAGGGGTATATCCACCGGGAGTAAAGGTGTCAACAAGATCACGCAATTTGTCACGAACCGTGTAGGTTACGCCATCAAATACACCGCCAAACTGAACCTTCACCTTCAGAAGTGCAGCACCGCCTGCAGATGAGTTATAGGTGTAGGCACGACGATCATTTGAACCTGATGCCTCAACGATCAATGCAAGATCATTGCCCGGTAACCAGGAGGCATGATTAACAATCCCCTGGATCAAACTCTTGATGTTGGGTGATTCATAGGTACTATTTGTAGACCAGTTTGTTGGCGACCAGTCAACCTGACCTGCTGTGGGGCGACTGCTGATGTTGTTAGCGGAGGATGAAAAAGCATGTGAATTGCCACTATACTCACCTTTTAAGGTAATTGTCATATCACCCGTGTTACTGCTTTTTGCTGTTAACTGCAGCCTGGCATCCAGAATCAGCGCACCCTGATTTATACTAAGGTCTTTAAAGCGAACACCATTAGTCTGACTTGATGTGACATTGAAAGTTGTGCTGGTGAGCGACATATAACCGTTGCTGTATTCTTCCGCATCATCGTTTGAATCATCTACACGGTAGTAGAGCCACTCATTGATACAGCCACCGCTGGCAGGAACAGAGTCCGGGTCATAGGTAACCTTTAATACAGGCGCTTTGCTCGGGTCACCATCATAACTGTATGCGGATCTGTTGTTGACATCCGGGCTTGTAATCTCAAATGCCATAGCATTGTTTCCGCACCAACCAGCCCGGTCAGTGATCTCCTGTACAACAACAGAGAGATCCGCTGTCTGATAGGTCTCATCACCAACCCAGGCACCAGGCACCCAATCAACGCTGTTAGCTGTTTTTGCACGCATGCTGATATCTCCGGCTCCAGAGCCAAAGATTACAGCATCATCATCATCCATCCCTTTTACAGTCAAGGTAACAGCATCAGAAGCAGATTGTGCAGCGGTAAACTCTATGGCAGCACTCAAAATGGTGGCTCCCTGCGGAATAGCCACATTTTCAAAGCGCAACCCAACTTTTTGCGCCTCTGGAGGCGCTACTGTATAGGTAACCTCCAGCTCTGCTGCCTTGCTTGCACTGCTTCTATAGCGGTGCGCTCTTCTTTTTGGGTCTGAACCGCTACCTGAGACATAGGTCTCGATAAATGTAATAGGGTTGCCTGAATCCCAATCACTCCGATTGATAACCTCTTGTACAATCGGAGATAGATCAGGTGAGTAGTATTCATCATTTTGTATCCATGCAGCGGGTTCCCAGGTTACAGCCGCCGTGGTTTTTACACGATTAGAGGGCGGATCGCCTCCATTGAGTTGAGGAGAGTTTCCCTGGTTATCGCCAAAAAAACGAAGCTTGACATCTTTTGAATCCGTTCTTACAGCAGTAAATTTTATCTTTGCACTATTGATCGTAGCAAAAGGGGGAATGGTCATCTCTTTAAAACGCAGGCCATTGATCTGATCATTTTCCATGTTCCAATGGGTGCCCCATGTTGATACACCACCAGAAAGCTTCTCTTCCAAATCACCATATCTATTATCAATTTTTCTTGTAACCGTGGTTTGCCCTCCACTGGATGCACCATAGGCCATCTCTAAATGCCTGCTTGCCAGACTCATTGCCATCAGGGCACCCACCTCCTCTGCATCATTACTGCTTTCGGTGATGGTAGCAGTGACTGAGCCAGCTGGCGTTTCAGGTGCAGCAGCCGACATATCCTCATCAACATAGCTCACAGGAAAAAGGATTGGGCCACCGGGGTTATTAAACCGCATCAGACCTATATTGACATTGGTAACACTGTTGAGCAGACCATGCAGCGCCAGCTTCATATTCTCCATACGGTTCAATGAGGTTCCAGGGACGTCGGCACTCATTGACCCTGAACTGTCGAGAATAAACAGCACATTGGGATGCACCGTTGATGCAGAGGGAGGAGAACCAAAGAACACCTCTGTGTCATCCGCATAAAGCGGTGACCCAACAACTAATGAATAGAGCAATCCGCCAAGTAAAGCGCGTGTTTTAAGTGTGTTGTTAGACATACTACACCTTCCTGATATATGGTTCATCTTGGGGCAACCCATTGGATTCCCTGGGCTACATTTGACTCTGATACAATGGTGGAGCCACGCTGCATTCTGCCTCTACCTGTCACTTCAAATACATAAGCAACAAACCCGCCATTCTGTACAATTGAATACCCACTTTGAATATTTGTGAGCCCTCTCTGCCGGATAGTGCCTGATGCCGTGGCTGATGCGGTAGGAGTGAACTCTGGTGTTATATCCAGTGTGTTTGAGGTAAGTGTGGCGTTGGCAAAGTTAGCACCATTGTTCAATATATCTTCCACTGCACTTTCAGCCGTTTGAAAGGCAATGGAGTGCTGGGCAGATGCTGCGGCCATCCTCTCCTGCATTGTCGATGATTGAAACGAGCTGGTCGCAAGCACTGTAAGCAGCAGTAGAATGATGAGCGTGGTAATTAAAATTGCACCCTCTTGCTTTGCTAATTTACTATTCATTACTATAACCTCGAACGGCGGTTTCTAATGTTGACTGCCGTGTTAAATCTGCGACGCATGCGCTTGTCATTACCGTGCGCAGCCTCCCCTGTTGAAGCTATCGTGATGCCGGCAAGGGTATAACTTGTTGCATCATCGTTCATCCTTACAAGCTCTGTTGATGAAGCAAGCACCCCCACTTTTACAGAGACAATGTCTGAAAAATCTGCAGCAGAAATGTTTGCTGCAGAGTTAAACTGCATGCTGCCAGAGATATCTCTGCCATACATGAGTTGTATATTTTCAACACCCGCCATAAGCTCTGTGACTATAGGGGCACCTGAACCATCCACTGCACCAGTGGTGAGAAAGAGTGCGCGAACAGGTGTGCCATCCGGCAGTGTGCGCGCCGTATCACCTACAAAATAGATGTTGTTATTAAATTTAAGGACTCTGGCATCCGCCGTAAAACTGCCTGTAAGGGTGCCATCAAATGTTAAAGCCCCTCCACCTGTAGTCGGGTCATTGGTTCTTCTGACTATATTTGCTTTCGTGCAGTCGGTAATAATAAACTGCTCACCGTTAAGAATTCGCGATGAAACATCACCATCGACCAGGGTTACGGCTCCAGAATTACTGGCTATATTTCCAGTTGGAGCTGACTCCTGAGTATCTGCAAACTGCACTGCAATCACATCCGTTCCAGGAGTCACAAGGTCAACAATGCGCTGAATATCGGCATCGGCATTATCTGCCCAGCCAGGTGCTGAGGTGTCATACCCCCTTATCGCCATATCGCGAAAAGGGTATTCCGTTGTGCTTAGCGCAGTTACTAATGAGATTTGACTGGCAGCATTTGGGTTGTTTGGGTCTGGTTGATGCCGGGTGCAGCCCTGATAACCCGCCATGCGAATATCTTGTGACAGGATATCCAGTGCAATACGGCCTGTCTCCTGCAGATCACTCATCGCACCGGTAGAGCGAAAAGTCTGATTTTGGCTGGAAAAAAGGCCAATCACCGCCAGTGCCGCAAGCATGCTGAGCACCATGCTGATCATCAGCTCTATAAGCGTAAACCCTCGTTGACCGAATGTACGTTTCATCTCAAAGCACCATCGTAATAGTGAATGTCTGGGTCGTTGAATCACTTGCAGCGCTATTCATGGCTCCCATTTCATTCCAGGTGACAACCACTGTATAGGTGCCCGTATTATTGGTGACCGTTCCAAATGCACCAGCTGGCAAGGTGGGCGTGTAGGCTGCACCCAATGCATACACATCCCGGAAGTGATCACTCCATTCACGAATATCCTGGCTGGCGATTTGCTCAGCCGTGCAGGGGGCATCTGCACATCCCTGATCCCCTGGAATATCGTTTCTTGAATCAACCGCATCATAATTACCGGCTATCACACCATTTTGATTTGTCCGCATCCTGTCAATGATGTCATTGGCTACAGCAACCGCCTGACTCCTCAGATAGGCATCCTGGTTATAGCGCATGGATGCTGTCTGCATACCTGCTAACCCCAACAGCCCAAGTGATAAAACAACTGTGGCCACCAGTACTTCTACGAGGGTAAAGCCTGATTGAGATTTAAGATTGTGTTTCATTGCTGTGATCCCTTTCTGTTACGGACAAGAGAGGTTGCGACTAATGAGGACTACCTTGCCTGTAGCCGTGACCATAAACTGGCGGCCATCCTCATTGGAACTGGTTTCACATACGTTAAAGTTTCCAGCCACTGCGGGGCTGGCATAGCCACGTGGAATAAAGGTAATGGTCGTGGTGCCGGCATCATTATCCATTGTGATGTTGCCATTGAATGCATCCAGTGTTGCAATAACGTCCGTGTCATCTCTCATCTGCACACCGCTGCCCCATTCGTTGCTGGCATCCCCGGTTACACTGGCAACGGTAATATTGCGCTGCCTTTTAACCGCCTCGGCACGTGCCAGCATCAGAAATGAGGAGAAGGAGTTAACCTGCGCAGTCATTCTTGTACTGTGGGTTGTGCTGCGGAATGATGGCACGGCTACTGAGATGACAATAATTGCAACAGCCAGCGTTACCATTAATTCAATCAGCGTGAATCCTCTGCTGTTTTTTGGCTGCGTCATGGGTGATCATTCCTCAGGTTAATGGCCAAAACATGCGAATCTTTTGTTCAAAACCGATACGCTACCGGCGGGCCTTGTTACCAAGAGTATTCGGACTCAGGAGGGAAAACTTGAACGGAGTTCACACTTTTGTGGCGGCAAAGGCCGCCACTACAGGTAGACAGTGGCGTTTTTTTACAGATATGCAGGACAGATAGGAATGCTATTCTTTTTTTACAAGATAGAATGGGGCGTTGGAGGGGGAGGAAACCCTTCTATGCCGTTTATCTGGAAAAATGTCCGCTGAGTGGCAGCAGGAGATTAATTCATGCGAACCAGGGCAATAGAACCGTATTAGCCTGCTTCATGCGCCAATACGACGGCGCCCAGTGGCGGCAATGTAAGCGAGGCGGAATGGCTTCTGTTCATCCATGGCGTAGGCTCCGTGTTGACACCTCCCGCATTACCCAGGTTACTGCCGCCATAAAGTTCAGAGTCTGAATTCAGCACTTCACGGTAGAAACCGGCTTGCGGCAGGCCAATGCGGTAATGGGCTCGGGGCACCGGGGTAAAGTTCAATATCACAATGACATTGCGACCCTGGCTGTCTCTCCGCAGGTAACTGAGAACCGATTGGCTGGCATCATGGCAGTCAATCCATTCAAAGCCGCTGCCTTCAAACTCGATCTCATGCAACGCATCTGTGTTTTTATACAGCCTGTTCAGATCGCTGACCAGAGCCTGTACACCCTGATGTTGTGGAAACTCCAGAAGGTGCCAATCCAATGCTATGGCATCGTTCCATTCACGGCCTTGAGCAAACTCACTTCCCATAAAGAGCAGCTTTTTGCCGGGATAGGTAAACATGTAGCTGTAGAGCAGGCGCAGTGAGGCAAATTTCTGCCAGCTGTCGCCTGGCATCTTGTCCAGCATGGAGCCTTTGCCGTGCACCACCTCATCATGCGAAAAGGGGAGGACAAAATTTTCAGTAAAGGCATAGAGCAGCCCAAAGGTAAGCTGATCGTGGTGATAGTGCCGGTGGATGGGATCCTGGCTGAAATAGGACAAGGTATCGTGCATCCACCCCATATTCCACTTCATGCTAAAACCAAGGCCGCCAAGCCAGGTGGGGCGCGAAACCTGGGGCCAGGCGGTAGACTCCTCTGCAATGACCATGGCACCAGGAAACTGCTCATGGGTAACGACATTGAGCTGCTTTAGAAACTCAACCGCTTCCAGATTCTCTCTTCCGCCATATTTATTGGGCACCCAGTCGTCTGGCTCGCGGGAGTAGTCCAGATAGAGCATGGAGGCGACCGCATCCACCCGCAGGCCATCCAGATGAAACTCCTCCATCCAGTAGACGGCGCTGGCCAGCAGGAAGTTTTGCACCTCTTTGCGGCCATAGTTGAAGATCAGTGTGCCCCAGTCGCGATGCTCACCCCGGCGCGGGTCTTCATGCTCATAGAGTGCCGTACCATCGAACTGCCCCAGCGCATGCCGGTCTTTGGGGAAATGTGCAGGCACCCAGTCAAGGATGATGCCGATACCCCGTTGATGCAGATGATCGACAAAGTAGCGGAAATCATCCGGCGTGCCAAAACGGCTGGTCGGGGCAAAATAGCCGGTGGTCTGGTAACCCCATGAGGCATCGAAGGGGTGCTCGGTGATGGGCAGCAGCTCGATATGGGTAAAGCCCAGCGCACAGACATGGTCGGCGAGACGGTGTGCCAGCTCCCGGTAGTTCAGAAAGTGACAGTTTTCATCCTTTTGCCAGGAGCCAAGATGCACCTCATAGATAGAGAGCGGTGCCTGTTGCCAATCGTGCCGCTGCCGCTGCTGCATCCACTGCCGGTCGCTCCAGTCAAACTCGCTCTCTGCTGTGATGATGCAGGCGGTCTCTGGCCGGAGCTGGAACTGATTGCCATAGGGATCTGTTTTGGTCAACAGCTCTCCTGCATGGCTGCGGATCTCAAATTTATAGAGCGCACCCGCTTCCAGGCCAGGGATGAACAGCTCCCAGACACCGGAACCATCACGGCAGCGCATGGGGTGGACACGCCCATCCCAGTGGTTGAAATCGCCAATCACGCTGACTCGCTCGGCATTGGGCGCCCAGACTGCAAACAGGGTGCCTGTTATGCCATCGGCCTGATACGGATGTGCACCGAGAAAGCGGTAAGCATGCCAATGTCTTCCCTCGCCAAACAGGTGCAGATCAAAACTCTCCAGCTGCGGGGGGAAGCAGTAGGGGTCATGCTGGAGGTGCTGCTGGCCGTGACCATCCTGCCATCTGATCTGGTAGCGCTCTGCCACCTCTGCCGCCTCGCCCCGCCACTCGAAGAGATCCGTATCTGGAATGCGGGTCAATGGCTCGGCAATACCCTCAATATTGACCTGCTCAGCCTGCGGAAGAAAGAGCCGGATCGATGCCTTGTTGCCCCTCCGGTGGTATCCCAACACTGAAAAAGGGTCATGATGGCGAGCCTCAACAATGCGCCGTAGTGAGTCACTGAGCCGTTGCTTTGCGGTTTGTCTGTTTGAAGCCATCAGATGAGGTGCCGGAGCTTTAAGGTGAGAAATAGAGGGATATTCAATCGCATATCGGGATAATCTCTTATAACGCTAGATGGTATCATACTGCCGAAGTTTGAGTGGAGCGCTCACAGGTTAATCGGGGGAGATGAGAGATTATGAATCAAACATGTAATCCACGTTTTGTAAGTCGGCTGACAAGAAACACCCTGGCGCTGATCTTGGCGGGTGGTCGTGGCTCACGACTAAAGCAGCTTACACAGTGGCGCTCGAAACCTGCGGTGCCCTTTGGTGGGAAGTTCCGGATCATTGATTTCCCGCTCTCCAACTGCATCAACTCCGGCATCCGACGCATCGGCATCCTGACCCAATACAAGGCGCATTCACTTATTTTGCATATTCAGCGCGGCTGGGGGTTTCTGCGCGGTGAGTTTGGCGAATTTGTAGAGCTGCTGCCTGCGCAACAGCGGGTTGAAGACAGCTGGTATCAGGGCACGGCGGATGCGATCTACCAGAATATTGATATTCTGCGCAGCCATAACCCGGATTACATATTGATCCTGGCCGGTGACCACATCTACAAGATGGATTATGGCACCATGATTGCCCACCATGTAGAGGCCGGGGCAGATATGACAGTAGGCTGCCTGGAGGTCGATTTGGATACCGCCAAGGCCTTTGGCGTAATGAGCGTTGATGACAAAGGGCGGGTACTGGAGTTTGCAGAAAAACCAGAGCACCCCAAGCCCCCGCCAGGTTCCACAGATACGGCACTGGTCTCCATGGGCATCTATGTCTTCAGCAAGGATTTCCTGTTTGAACAGCTGATCAAAGATGCGGACACCCCTGCCTCCACACATGATTTTGGCAAGGACATCATCCCCAACATCATCAAAAACTACCGGGTTGTCGCCCACCTCTTCAGAGAGAACGAGACCGGCGAGCAGGCCTACTGGCGCGATGTCGGGACGGTAGATGCCTTCTGGAAGACCAACCAGGAGCTGATTGGCGTAACCCCCGAGCTGAACCTGTATGACTCCAGTTGGCCGATCTGGACCTATCAGGAGCAGCTTCCACCGGCAAAATTCATCTTTGATGATGATGGCCGCCGCGGCATGGCAGTGGACTCCATGATCTCCGGAGGCTGCATCATCTCTGGCGCAACCATCAGGCACACTCTGATATTTTCCAATGTGCGGGTTAACTCATACAGCAAAATTGAGGACTCCGTGCTGCTGCCAAATGTAGTGATCGAGCGCCACTGTCACATCAAAAAAGCGGTGATTGACGAGGGATGCATCGTACCGGAAGGAACCATCATTGGTGAAGATCCCGCAGCGGATGCACAGCGGTTTCATGTCACAGAAAATGGTGTGGTGCTGGTCTCACCCGACATGCTGGGACAGGAGATACACCGTGTCCGATGAGCACAAATTGAAGGTTGTTCTATGCTGGCACATGCATCAGCCGGACTATCGCGGGCCGGATGGCAGCGACTACCAGCTGCCGTGGGTCTACCTGCACGCCATCAAGGATTATGTCGACATGGCCTACCACCTGGAGGCAAACCCCAAGGCGCGGGCAGTGGTCAATTTTGCCCCGGTACTGCTGGAACAGCTGGCCGACTATGCCGAGCAGATCCAGGACTGGCTCACCTCAGGCAAACGCATTCGTGATCCACTGCTATCGGCATTGGCCGGGCCAGGTCTGCCGATTGACCGCAAGGCACGTCGCCACCTGATTGAATCCTGCCAAAAAGCCAATGAGAAGCAGCTGATCAAACGCTTCAGCGCCTATGATCGTCTGATTGAGCTGGCCTCCTGGCTGGAGAGCCACCCCGAATCCATTCGCTATCTCAATGATCAGTACCTTGCCGACCTGCTGGTCTGGTACCACCTCGCCTGGGTGGGGGATAGCGTGCGCCAGAACGATCTGCGGGTTCAATCGCTACAGAAAAAGCGTCGCGGCTATGATCTGGATGACCGGCGGCGTCTGGTAACACTGATCGGCGAACTGATATCCGGCGTTATCGAGCGCTATCGCATGCTGGCCGAATTTGGCCGGGTAGAGCTATCCGTCTCCCCCTATGCGCACCCCATCATCCCGCTGATGCTGGACATGGAAACCACCCGGCAGGCGATGCCCGATGCCCAGCTGCCAGAGCATACCTGCTACCCCGGTGGAGAGCCGCGCGCCCGCTGGCATATCCGTAAAGGGCTGGAGCGATTTGAACATTTCTTTGGCTTTCGCCCCGAGGGGTGCTGGCCCTCCGAGGGTGCCGTCAGCACCGAGACCCTGCGTCTGCTGGAGGAGGAGGGCTTTCGCTGGGCAGCCAGTGGGCAGCAGGTGCTGCACAACAGTCTGACGGCCGCAGGCAACTCTTCCGTGCTGGACAAAAACTGGCTGCACCTGCCATACCGATTCAATGAGGGGCGGCTCAACTGCTTTTTTCGTGATGACGGCCTCTCGGATCTGATCGGCTTCAAATACGCCGACTGGCATGCCGATGATGCCGTGAGCAATCTGGTGCACCATCTTGAGAATATCACAAACACCTGCGCCGACGAGCCAGACAGCGTGGTCTCAATCATCATGGATGGAGAGAACGCCTGGGAGCACTATCCGCACAATGGCAGCTATTTCCTCTCGGCGCTCTATGAAACGCTTGCAGAGCACCCACGGCTTGAACTGACCACCTTCTCGGACTGCATTCGCCAGCAAAAAAATCACCGCCCGCCACTGCCTCAACTGGTGGCCGGGAGCTGGGTCTACGGCACCTTCTCCACCTGGATCGGTGACCCCGATAAAAACCGGGCCTGGGATATGCTGAGTGAAGCCAAACAGGTCTACGACGAGGTCGTGGCCTCAGGGCGCTTGAACCCACAAATGCTGGAGGCAGCAGAGCTGCAACTGGCCACCTGTGAGGGTTCTGACTGGTTCTGGTGGTTTGGCGACTACAATCCCGGAGAGACAGTCAGCGATTTCGAGCGCCTGTTTCGTCGGCAACTGACCTGCCTCTATGAGATGCTGGGTGAACCACCGCCTGCGCACCTCTATCAGGTCTTTGCTTATGGCAGCGGTGCGCCGGTGCGCGGTGGCGTCATGAAGCAGAACGTATAGCGTGGAGTCCTGCCTGGATCAGCGCCGTGCCGGTGTTCTGCTGCATATCACCTCTCTGCCAGGGCAAGGAGAAACAGGTGATCTTGGCTCTTCCGCACGACATTTCGTCAATTTTCTGCAGGACTCCGGCCTTACCCTCTGGCAGACCCTGCCGATCGGGGCGACCCAGAGTGATGGTTCACCCTATCAATCGGTCTCCGTACATGCCGGGAACCCGCGTCTGATCGCCCTGGAGCCGCTGGTTGAAAAGGGCTGGCTGAGTGGGCAGCTGCTGGAGCAGGAATCCCTTTCAGATCAGGATAAGCGCAATGCACTGGCAGCGGCCTGGCATGGCTTCAACCAGGATGCAGACCCATCCGACCGATCTGCACTGCACCTTTTCAGAGCAGAGCGACAGGCCTGGCTGGAGGACTATCTGCTCTTTCAGGCGCTGCACGATGAGTTGCAGCGCGGCTGGTGGGAGTGGCCATCGGCTCTGCGCCACCGCGAACCAGAGGCTCTGATTAAGGCATCGACCAGGCTGGCCAAAAAGATCGACTACCTCTGCTTCGAGCAGTTTCTCTTCTTCCAGCAGTGGATGGCACTGAAACAGTATGCCAATGAGCGGGGGGTGCTGCTGTTTGGCGACATGCCGATCTTTGTGGCACATGACAGTGCCGAGGTATGGTCGCAGCAGGCGATGTTTCTGCTCGATGATGAGGGGCATCCAACCGTGGTAGCCGGCGTGCCACCGGATTGCTTCTCTGAGCTGGGGCAGCGCTGGGGCAACCCGCTCTACCGCTGGGATCTGATGCAGCAGGATGACTTCGCCTTCTGGGTGGCGCGAATGAAGACCCAGTTGCAGCTGTTCGACCTGATCCGCATCGACCACTTCCGTGGCTTTGAGGCCTATTGGGAGATCCCGGCCGAGGAGGAGAACGCCGTCAGAGGCCATTGGGTCAAGGCACCGGGGGATGCACTGTTTGAACGGCTGCATGAGGTCTACGACCCACTGCCACTGGTGGCGGAAGATCTGGGCATCATTACCGCCGAGGTGAATGCACTGCGCAAGAAGTATCGGCTTCCGGGTATGAAGATTCTGCAATTTGCCTTTTCAGGCGAGGCGGACAACCCCTACCTCCCCTTCAACCACACAGAAAATTCGGTGGTCTATACCGGCACACATGACAATGACACCACCCTGGGCTGGTATCTCAGCCTGGATTGCGAAACCAGACAGTATGTCGATGAGTACCTTGGCCGCTCACAGGAGATCATGCCCTGGCCACTGATTCGCAGCGCACTGGCCTCCTCTGCTCGACTGGCGGTTTTACCAATGCAGGATCTGCTGGCACTCGATGGCACGCACCGCATGAACCTGCCAGGCACGGTCGAGGGCAACTGGTGCTGGCGTTTCAGCTGGGATCAGGTAGAGCCGGATCTTGCCGCCCGTCTGCATCGCAGGGTAAAGATGTATGGCCGTTTGGCAAACTCAACGACTATGGACTGAAGATCCATAGGTTGAACTAACAGCGACTGAAAGTCGCTTAGTATTGTGCATCATCACTTATGAATGATTGCTATTAATCTACAGAAACCGACATTAAATTTAACTCTTTTCGACACGGAGACCACGGAGAACACAGAGAATTTGCTTTATACAGAGGTGCTTGCAAAACCCCTCTGTGTTCTCCGTGGTCTCTGCGTCTAACTTTAAATGTGTAGCAGCTAAAGCCTCGCCTAGAGCGCCTACTTTTGGTGCACTAAAGTGCATAGTTTTGACTAGCGATTTGAGACAATAAATAACTGAGGAACATACAATGTCAAAAAGAGTAAGAAAGGTTGTATTTCCAGTGGCGGGGATGGGTACACGATTCCTTCCCGCCACCAAAGCCAGCCCCAAGGAGATGCT
>JALSJZ010000104.1 GCA_026989135.1 Sedimenticola sp.
TCAATCTGGGAATTCCTTCACGATCGCCTTGGGGAGGGTGGATTGATCCCTTATCTGCCTGACTTGCTCAATGGTAAGGTGTGTATCGTGCCAAACCCATAACCGCATGGGGTTATTGAGAAGTTACTTTTGAGCAGGCTCTACCTACCGGCATAGACCCACAATTGCTTTACTGCCGGGTCGCTGTTACCCAGTTGATCTCCCGAGCCGTTTTCAACCCAACGACGCAGCGTTTGAGGCTTTTGGCCATCTGTGATCTGGTGGGTGATGTCGGAATCCGGCCTGACATGATCTCTGCCCGGTATTGAGGGTAGCGTGGATTGCGGTTGGGTTCGGCGTAGCCATCAGGAAAAATGGGTTGGTTGTCGCTGTCATATTTATCCGAGGCACCGACGGTGTGCAGCAGCTCATGGGCAATGACGATGTTGTTTTGCGGCTGCTGTTTTTTGCTGGCAAAGGCATGAACAACACCAATCAGCCCTTTCTGTATGCCAAGTGAGTGGGCAAGTGGTTGCCCGTCATTGGGTTGATAGTAGAGCACAAATATGCGCACGCGATTGAGGTTGGAACTGTTATCAGGGGTATTTTTCCAGACCCAGTAGCGCAATTTCAGGCTCCACAGCATGGTGGATACTGTGCTTTTTATTTCAGGTGGAGGGGGAGGGGATGTCATCACCTCTGAACCCAGTCTGGTTTGAGTTGGTTGCTCTTCCAGAAGGTTGAACTTTTTGCCTTCACGCTGCATGAATTGATCAATATCGCTGAAGCTGCCATGGCTCAAGCCCTGAATGTAGCGAGCTGTTTTGGGACTGTTGTCCCCATTTATCGGGTAGATGCTGACCTGTAGTGGCTCCAGCCAGGCGGTGGATCTCAGTAGCTGATTTTTACTGTAGATAGCCACAGTAGCCAGGATGGCAATCAGCAGCAGAACGCGAAGGTTGCGAAAACTGAATAGTTGCATGATAGGTCAATTTTTCCTGTAACTTAAGCTACTTATACACAGATATTCCGACTGTTATAGTAATGTAATAATACTGTCAAGTGGCAAACCAAAAAATATTGAAAAATGTTTAACTGATTGAAGTTAATAACAAATATTAATTGTATGAATTTTTTACAATCTAACGCACAAAGCGTAATAACAGGGGTTTGCAGGTGTTGTGCTGGTTTTATCCACAGAGTCATCCACAGAATCTGTGGATAATATAAAAATCCCATAATAGTTAGGTTGATGGGATAACTATCGTAGTTAAAACATTACGTTGTCAATGCAAGTGACTGTATTTGTTGTATAAATATATTTATTTTTGGATTCAGGATCTTGCTCCCTAATGCAGGTTGCAAATCCGTTATAATGCGCGACCTTTTTCATACCGGAATCTATAACCCTCTTGTGATTAATCAACTTCGTAATGTCGCTATTATTGCGCATGTAGACCATGGCAAAACCACCTTGGTCGATCAACTGTTGCAGCAGTCTGGCACCCTGGGTGATCGTTTTGGCCCGGTGGAGCGAGTCATGGATTCCAATGACCTGGAGAGAGAGCGCGGCATCACCATTCTCTCCAAGAATACCTCCATCCGCTGGAATGATTATCGCATCAATATTGTAGATACGCCGGGGCATGCTGATTTTGGTGGTGAGGTTGAGCGAGTGCTTTCGATGGTCGATTCGGTTCTGCTGCTGGTGGATGCGGTAGAGGGGCCCATGCCGCAGACCCGCTTTGTCACCCAAAAGGCATTTCAGCATGGCCTGCGTCCTATTGTCGTGGTGAACAAGATTGACCGGGAGGGTGCGCGGCCTGATTGGGTGGTTGACCAGACATTCGATCTGTTTGATCGCTTGGGGGCAACAGATGAGCAGTTGGACTTTCCCATTATCTACGCCTCTGCAATCAATGGCTATGCCGGAGACTCTGCTGATGTACGTTCGGGAGATATGACGCCACTGTTTGAGGCGCTTGTCAAAAACTGCCCGGCTCCGGAGGTTGATCCTGATGGCCCTTTTCAGATGCAGATCTCCTCACTGGGCTATAGCAGCTATGTGGGTGCCATCGGCATCGGACGAATCACACGCGGCAGCGTGCGCAGCAACATGCAGGTGCTAGTGGATAAGGTGGATGGCGACCCGCACAAAGGCAAGATTGGGCAGGTAATGGGTTTTCTGGGGTTGGAGCGGGTTGAGATTGAGAGCGCCTCAGCGGGTGATATCATCGCAGTGACCGGCATTGAAGGGTTGAACGTCTCCGACACGATCTGTGACCCGGCCTGCCTGGAGCCACTGCCACCACTGACGGTGGATGAGCCAACCGTCACCATGACCTTTCAGGTCAACACCTCACCTTTTGCCGGCAAAGAGGGGAAGTACCTCACCTCGCGCCAGCTTAAAGATCGCCTGGAGCGGGAGCTGGTTCACAATGTGGCACTGCGTGTGGAGGAGGGAACCGATCCAGAGAAATTTCGGGTCTCCGGACGTGGGGAGCTGCACCTCTCTATTCTATTGGAGACCATGCGTCGTGAGGGTTATGAGCTTGCAGTGTCCCGCCCGGAGGTGATCTTCCGTGAGGTGGGCGGCGAGGTCTGTGAGCCTTATGAGCAGCTGACGGTGGATGTAGAGGAGGCGCATCAGGGCAGCCTGATGGAGGCGCTGGGCGCCCGGCGTGGCCAACTGCAGGACATGGTGCCGGATGGGAATGGCCGCGTCCGCCTGGACTACATCATCCCATCCCGTGGGCTGATCGGGTTTCAGACTGATTTTCTGACCATGACCTCGGGAACCGGGTTGATCTACCATGTTTTTGACCACTATGGGCCTGCGGTCTCTGGCGGTATTGCCGCGCGCGTCAACGGCACCATGATTGCAAAAGAGACAGGCAAGGCGCTGGGATATTCGCTGTTCAATCTACAGGAGCGAGGCAAGCTCTTTCTGAGTCATGCCGAAGAGATCTACGAAGGGCAGGTGATTGGCATCCACTCCCGCGCGAATGATCTGGTGGTCAATGCACTGAAGGGCAAGCAGTTGACCAATATTCGTGCCGCAGGAACCGATGAGAATATTATGCTTACCCCGCCGATAAATTTCACCCTGGAGCAGGCACTGGAGTTTATCGAAGATGATGAGCTGGTAGAGATCACTCCTTCTGCGATTCGCATCCGCAAACGCCACCTGAAAGAGCATGAGCGCAAGCGGGCATCCCGAGCCACAGCAGGCTGAGCGGAGCCAAACCGCAGACAAAAAGAAGCCCCGATAGTATTCCTTACTACCGGGGCATGGTCGCCGGGCTTGGTTGGCATGGGGTTTCCATCCTTGGCTCCTCCTTCCATATGAAGTGGGTAATATCCTTTTCGTTCCTCCTTGACTGGCGACCGGGGAAGATGTTCGCATAGCCGAAAAGGGAAAAATAGGTCGCTTTCCCCTTTGGTTTGTAAGTTATTTCCTACACTGTGGTTTCCAATGAAATTTGATATTTTCAGAGTGACCTCCGAATCGTTCGCCGCTAAACTAAACACTCATGGCTGACCTCTATCCAAGTATACGCCCCTATGCCACCCACACCATTAAAGTGGGCGGTGGGCACAGGCTCTATGTCGAAGAGAGCGGCAGTGCAGATGGCATTCCGGTTCTGTTTCTGCACGGTGGCCCTGGCGCCGGGTGCGAGGCCTATCACCGCTGCTTCTTCGACCCCTGCCGCTATCGCATCATACTGTTTGACCAGCGTGGTTGTGGTCGCTCTCAGCCGCATGCTGATCTGACAGAAAATACAACAGCACATCTGATCGACGATATGGAAGCGATCCGGGGCGTACTGGGGGTTGACCGCTGGCTGCTGTTTGGCGGCTCCTGGGGCTCTACCCTGGCATTGGCCTACGCAGAGCGCTATCCGGAGTTGGTGCTGGGTCTGATCCTGAGAGGGATCTTTCTCTGCCGGGAGCATGAGATCCAATGGTTCTACCGGCAGGGTGCAAGCCGCATCTTCCGCGATTATTGGGAGGATTTTATTGCGCTGATTCCGGAGGGTGAGCGGGATAATCTGCTCCAGGCCTACCATAAGCGCCTGACCGGCAGTGATGAGCTGGCGCGCATGGCTGCGGCCAAGGCGTGGGCAGCCTGGGAGGGGCGAACCGCCTCCCTGATCGCAAATGATGCTATTGTGAAGCACTTTGCTGCGCCCCACACCGCATTGAGTGTGGCGCGTATCGAGTGTCACTACTTTATGAATAATGCCTTCATGCGCCCTAACCAACTGCTGGAGGATGCCGGGCGCATTGCCGATATTCCCGGCATCATCATTCAGGGTCGTTATGATGTGATCTGCCCGATGGAGTCTGCATGGGCGCTGCATCAGGCCTGGCCAAAGAGTGAATTAAAGATTGTACCGGATGCCGGGCATGCCGCCTTGGAGCCAGGGATTTTAAGTGCGCTGGTCGATGCCACCGATTGGTTTGCAGATCAATTAGCTTGATATGATTGGGCTGTTGCAGCGGGTCTCATGCGGGCGGGTCGAGGTAGAGAACCGGGTTGTGGGTGAGATTGCCACGGGTCTGCTGGTGCTGGTAGGGGTAGAGCGGGGTGACACCGCAGCCAGGGCAGATCGGCTTGTGGAGCGCCTGCTGGGCTACCGGGTCTTTCCTGACGAGGCGGGCAGGATGAATCGGAGCCTGCGTGATATTGATGGCGGACTGCTGCTGATACCCCAGTTCACACTGGCGGCCGATACGCGAAAAGGGATGCGGCCAGGTTTCTCCACTGCTGCTGCACCCGAGGAGGGGCGGCGATTGTTCGACCTCATGGTCGCACAGGCGCGTGCCCGGCATGGCTGTGTGGCCGAAGGGGTTTTTGGTGCCGATATGCAGGTCAGCCTGACCAACAGCGGCCCGGTTACTTTTTGGCTTCAGGCCTGATATTTTTTTTCATTTCCAATAAAATACCGTTTTTCTATCCCCCCCTTTGATTTCTACAGAGTTGAAACTTATGTCGCGCACCGCAGAGATAGAGCGCAATACCCTGGAGACCCAGGTCAGCATCAAACTGAATCTGGATGGCACCGGTGCCGCAAAACTGGAGACAGGCGTCCCGTTTCTGGATCACATGCTGGATCAGGTGGCACGCCACGGCCTGATTGACCTGGAGATCAAAGCCGCAGGTGATCTGGAGATTGACGCCCACCACACAGTCGAGGATATTGGCATCACCCTGGGGCAGGCGCTGGCAAGGGCGGTGGGTGAGAAGAGCGGCATCCGTCGCTACGGGCATGCCTATGTGCCGCTGGATGAGGCGCTCTCCCGGGTGGTGATCGACCTCTCTGGCCGTCCGGGGCTGGTTTACGCAGTAAACTTTCCGCGTGCCCGGGTTGGTGAATTTGAGCTGGACCTCATCCAGGAGTTCTTTCAGGGCTTTGCAAATCATGCGGCGGTTACACTGCATATCGACAGCCTGCGCGGCAGCAACAGCCACCATATTGCCGAGACTCTGTTCAAGGCCTTTGGCCGTGCCTTGCGCCTGGCTTTAGAGTCCGACCCACGCATGCAGGGTCAGCTGCCCTCCACCAAAGGTGCGCTGTAGGGGTCTGTGGTTTTATCATGGCGCAAACGATAGCTGTTATTGATTATGGTATGGGCAATCTTCGCTCCGTTGCCAAGGCGGTTGAACATGTTGCTGCGGTGGCGGACAGGGTGCTTGTCACGGATGATCCGGGACAGATCCTCTCTGCGGACCGGGTGGTCTTTCCGGGGCAGGGTGCTGCGCGCGACTGCATGGCAGCCATCTCGGATCACCATCTCAACCAGGCGATACTCGATGCCGCGAAACACAAACCCTTTCTGGGGATCTGCATGGGGCTACAGGTGTTGATGGCTTTCAGTGAAGAGAACGGGGGCACAGAGCTGTTGCAGCTGCTGCCGGGAACGGTGCGCCACTTTGACCGGGATATTGCAGACAGCGGAGAGCGGCTGAAGATACCGCACATGGGGTGGAACCGGGTTCACCACGCGGCCGATCATCCACTGTGGCGGGATATTCAGCAGGATAGCCGTTTTTACTTTGTACACAGCTATTTCGTAGCGCCGCAGAATCGTGAAATCATTGCCGCAACCACCGACTATGGCACCACCTTTACCAGTGCCGTGGCCACAGAGAATCTGTTTGCGGTGCAGTTTCACCCAGAGAAGAGCGCCCGGGATGGGCTGACACTGCTGCGCAATTTTGTGCAGTGGAACCTGTAGCATCCCCCTTTCTATTGAAGAGGTAAAAAATATGCTTCTAATCCCTGCAATTGATCTAAAAGATGGCCAGTGCGTGCGCCTTCGCCAAGGCCGTATGGAAGATGACACGGTCTTCTCTGACGACCCGGTAGAGATGGCTGGCCGCTGGGTGGATGCTGGAGCCAGGCGTCTGCACCTGGTTGATCTGAATGGCGCCTTTGCGGGTGAGCCGGTCAATGGTGATGTGGTCTCCGCCATTACCAAAGCCTATCCCGATCTGCCGGTGCAGGTGGGTGGCGGGATTCGTGATGAGGCGACCATCGAAGCCTACCTGGATGCTGGCGTAAATTACGTCATCGTCGGAACCCAGGCGGTCAAAGAGCCGGAATTTGTAACCCGCGCCTGCAAAAACTTTCCCGGCCAAATCATTGTCGGGCTGGATGCAAAGGATGGCATGGTCGCCATTGATGGCTGGGCCACAGTGACCGACCATCTGGTCATGGATCTTGCGCGCCAGTTTGAGCAGGATGGCGTATCCGCCATTGTCTATACGGATATAGGCCGTGACGGCATGCTGAATGGCCCCAATGTGGATGCGACAAAGGCGCTGGCCGTAACGATCAATATCCCGATCATCGCATCGGGTGGCATAACCAATATTGATGATATTCGTGAGCTTTGTGAGGCCGCCCCGGTAGGTATCAGCGGTGCCATTACCGGGCGGGCGATCTATGAAGGGACGCTGGATTTTGCCAAGGCTCAACGGCTTGCCGATGCGATGAGTACACAGTAATGCAGCTAGACCGATGTTAGCCAAACGCATTATCCCCTGCCTGGATGTGGACAATGGGCGGGTTGTAAAGGGGGTCAAGTTTGTCGATATCCGCGATGCGGGCGACCCTGTCGAGGTGGCCAGACGCTACGACCGTGAGGGAGCCGATGAGATCACCTTTCTTGATATCACCGCTAGTTCTGATAACCGGGAGACCATTGTCCATGTGGTCGAACAGGTGGCCAGTGAGGTCTTTATTCCGCTGACCGTCGGTGGCGGGATTCGCACCGTGGATGATGTACGCCGCATGCTCAACGCAGGGGCGGATAAGGTCGGCATAAATACCGCTGCGGTCTTCAACCCTGAATTTGTAAAAGAGGCGGCAGAGCGCTTTGGCTCACAATGTATCGTGGTAGCCATTGATGCCAAACGGGTCAGTGATGATGATGAGCCGCTGCGCTGGGAGGTCTTTACCCACGGTGGCCGCAAATCGGCCGGGCTGGATGCCATCGAGTGGGCCAAAAAGATGGCCGACTATGGTGCAGGCGAGATCCTGCTGACCAGTATGGATCGGGATGGCACCAAGATCGGCTTTGACCTGAAGTTGACCCGAGCCATCAGCCGGGCGGTTCCGATACCTGTGATCGCCTCGGGCGGTGTGGGCAACCTCGACCACCTGGTTGCCGGGGTACAAGAGGGCGAGGCTGATGCCGTGCTGGCGGCCAGCATCTTCCACTTTGCGCAGTACAGTGTGGGTGAAGCCAAGCAGTATATGGCGGATCGTGGCATTGAGGTCAGGTTATAAGATGTCGGATACACTAGAAAAACTGGCCGCAGTGCTGGAGGCACGCAAGGGATCCGATCCGGACTCATCCTATGTGGCCGGACTCTATGCAAAGGGGCTGGATGCCATCCTCAAAAAGATCGGAGAGGAGGCCACCGAGACCGTCATGGCGGCCAAGGATGGTGATGCGGAAAAGATAGTGCATGAGGTGGCCGATCTCTGGTTTCACACGCTAGTGCTGCTGGCCTCGCAAGGGCTGAAGCCGCAGGATGTGCTGCAAGAGCTTGAGCGGCGCTTTGGCCTCTCCGGACTGGAGGAGAAGGCGCGACGCCTGTCCTGAATCTGGATTTAATGTATCATCACAGCATCGTGTAGAGAGAATAATCCTCGGGGTCATACGGAACGCAGCACCGTTTCAACCTGATCCCTTCATTTTAGTATGTGGAGAATGCAATGGGTTTTAGTGGCATTAGTATCTGGCAGCTATTAATCGTTCTGCTTATCGTTCTGTTGGTGTTTGGCACCAAGCGGCTGAAAAATATCGGCTCAGACATGGGTAATGCGATCAAAGGTTTTAAAGGCGCAATGAGCGATGGCGAGAAGGAGAAAAAAGAGGAGAGCAAACCTGAGCAGCTGGAAGAGGCCAAGCCGGAAAAAGCCGATACCGTTACTGAAAACAGCGTAAAAAACAGCGGGCAAGAGAAAGAGAAGGTCTAGATGCCTGCTGCGCTGCTTACCTGTAACCGGCCTTAGAATCCCATGTTTGATATTGGATTTTGGGAGCTGGGCCTGATCTCAGTGGTTGCGCTGCTGGTGGTTGGGCCAGAACGGCTGCCGGGGCTTGCCCGCACACTTGGGCTGTGGCTGGGCAAAGGGCGGCGTATGCTGAGCAGTATCAAGGATGAGATTGACCGGGAGGTCAGGATCGACGAGATCAAAAAAGCAGCGCAAGAAGGCGTGCAAGCTCCGATTAGCAAGACCATCAGGCAGGCAGTAGATCCAATGCAGACTATCGGACGGGAGGCGGAAAAGATCATGAACGATGCCCGTCCTAAGCCTGAAGAGGGAGATGAAGATAAGAAAAAAGGTGCCGTAAAAGCATCTTCCAATGGGGCCTATGACGACGCCTGAAGACCGGGTTGAGCGGGCCGCCACCCTGCAAGAGCAACCCTTTGTGAGTCATCTGCTGGAGCTTCGCGACAGATTATTACGCGTTGTCATCGTGGCATTTGCGATTTTTCTGGTGCTGTTTCCGTTTGCCAATGAACTCTATACACTCCTCGCCACCCCACTGATCAAACACCTGCCGGAAGGCACTGGGATGATTGCCACACGCGTCATTGCCCCGTTTCTGACGCCGCTGAAGATGACCTTTGTATTTGCCATCTTTCTGTCAATCCCCTATATACTGCATCAGCTGTGGTCTTTTGTTGCGCCGGGGCTCTATCGCCATGAAAAACGGCTGGCGGTGCCGATGCTGGTCTCCAGCATCTTTCTGTTTTACCTGGGCATGGCTTTTGCCTACTTCGTTGTCTTCCCGCTGCTGTTCAATATTCTGCCCAGCATGGCGCCGGATCAGATTACCGTCTCGCCGGATATTACCGACTACCTGGATTTTGTCCTGACTCTCTTTTTTGCCTTTGGCATAGCCTTTGAAGTACCCATTGCCACCATTTTGCTGGTATGGATGGGGATCAGCACGCCGCAATCCCTGGCGGAAAAGAGACCCTATATCGTTATTGGTGCCTTCGGCATTGGCATGCTGCTGACCCCTCCCGATGTCATATCACAAACCCTGCTGGCAGTGCCGATGTGGATACTGTTTGAGATAGGGCTTATCTGCTCAAAGGCGTTTGTTCGAGACCGGGATGATGAGCCGACCCAACCGGGGTCACCGCAAGAGATGGATGATGAGATGGTGTCTCACCTGGGTACGCCAACTGCTGCATCAGTAGCCACCCCAAGCAAGGATGACCCCTCTGGCGGCCAGGAATCAGCCCAGAGTCGGGATTTCACTCCACTTACACCCGATGAACTCGCTGCGGAGCTGGATCGCATTGAGGGAACTCAGAGTGGTCAGACGGCAAAGAAGTCAGCAGCGCCAAAGCCGCACCACTCGGCAGATATGCAGGCCGCTAAGCTGGATGTCGATGCCAAACTGCGGCTGGTTGCTGATTACCGGGATGAGGCGAATGAGGAGCAGGTCCGTAAGCTGCTGTATGAAGTGCTGGCGGATGGCAATGAAGATCAGGTTCGCGTAGCAAAGAACATCCTGCAACAGCTGGATGATGATTATTAAACCTAATTAAAGAGCCGTAGATTTCAACGGCTCTTTTTGGGTTAAAGACTGCGTCGCATACAGGTACCATGCAGCAGTGAGAGGGTGATCTCCTCTGCGGAGAGTGCAGCCGGGAAGGTGGTGCCAGATATTTTGGCTCCCTTTATGCTGGCGCCTTCAAGCAGGGTGTCGCTCAAATCCAGCCCGCGCAGGTCGGCCTGCCGTAAATAACAGCCTCTCATATCCAATCCAGAGGCATCCAGCCTCCGCAGATCCATACCGCGCAGGTCTGAATGTGCAAGGTCAGCCTTCTCACCCTTTGCCTTTCTTTCATTAAACTCCGCAGCGTTATCCTCACGCAGCAGCTGGTACATGGGGTCGGATTTGATCTCTGGTGTTCTGCTCATGCTATTTCCCCTTCATATCAAAAGGTTACTCTTTGGATTGTAGTGCATTTAAGGCTTTTTGTGGTTTTACTTGGTGGGCAGTGTAAGCGCTCCATAGACCCTACAGTCATAAAAAAGAGACTAATAAAGCCGGACACCGTTGCCATCAGGATCGCCAGTTGTCGTATGCCGCTTACAGATGGTGGTAGAATCAGCCCCCTAATTTGCAACCAAAAGGAAAGAGAGAGTGCTTGAGCTGGTAAAAGCGGGTGGCTGGTTAATGGTGCCAATCATAGCGTGTTCAGTGATTGCGTTAGCGATCATATTTGAACGTTTATGGGCGCTTCAGACCCGGCGCGTCCTCCCCAGTAACCTGGTAGCCAAGGTGTGGGCGCTGCATAAAAATAACCAACTGACCAATGTACAGATTGATCTGATTCGGGAAAGCTCTCCACTGGGGCGTATCCTTGCGGCAGGGTTGCTCAATCGCATGCATTCGCGTGAGGTGATGAAGGAGTCCATCGAAGAGGTAGGGCGTCAGGTTGTCCATGAGCTGGAACACTACTTGAATACCCTGGGCACTATCGCTTCAATTTCGCCGCTTTTAGGGCTTTTGGGTACTGTTATCGGCATGATCGAGGTATTTGCCGCCATTGTTGGTGCTGGGGTTGGCAACCCTGCAGAGCTGGCAGGCGGCATCTCAAAGGCGTTGATTACAACCGCTACCGGCCTCTCGGTGGCTATTCCTGCCATTATTGCTCACCGCTACTTCGGTGGTCGGGTTGAGCGCCTGGTGATCGGCATGGAGGAAGAGGCGCTGAAGATGATCGAAATCATGCAAGGTGCGCGAGAGAAAGAATGAACCTCCGCCCCCATCGTAAAGAGCCACCGGAGGTTAATCTCACACCGCTGATCGACGTGGTTTTTTTGCTGCTTATCTTTTTTATGGTATCGACAACATTTCAGAAAGAGTCTCAAATCAAGATTGAACTGCCGGAGGCACAGACGCAGTCGACAACGGAATCACTGCCCAAGGTTTTGGACATTACAATAGATGCTGAGGGGCGCTTTTTTATAAATCAGCGAGAGGTTATTTCGAGTGACATCAACACCCTCAAGCGGGCGATTGCAAAAGCGATTGGAGAGCAAAAGGATATACCCGTAGTGATCACAGGTGATGCCAATGCAACCTGGCAGGCCATTATGAAAGCGATGGATGCCGCCAGCCAGCTGGGGCTGGTGAATATGACCTTTCCAGCAACCATGCCCCCTGCGCAGAATTAAACTGCAAACAGTGAAACGTCTGGATAGCTACTGGGATGACTACAATGTAGTCTCTGTTGCATTGTGGCCGGTCTCCTGGCTCTTTCGTCTGCTGGCCTGGATGCGTCGCCAAGCGTATCGAACCGGGCTATTTCAACGGCATAGGCTGCCTGTTCCGGTCATTGTCGTGGGTAACATTTCTGTGGGCGGCACAGGTAAAACACCACTCGTCATCTGGTTGGCAGCGCATTTAAAAACGCTTGGGTACAACCCGGGTATTGTAGCCAGAGGCTATGGTGCGCAGATTGGCAAGACACCACGCCAGGTTGATGCAGGCAGCAGCGCAGAAGAGGTAGGGGACGAGCCTCTGCTCATGGCTCGCAGAACGTGCTGCCCAGTGTTTGTGGCACCCAACCGTGTTGCGGCGGCTCATGCGCTATTAAAAAACAGTGACTGTAACGTGATTATCTCTGATGATGGCATGCAGCATTATGCCTTGGGGCGTGACATTGAGATCGCCGTTGTGGATGGCAGACGGCGTTTCGGGAATGGCCTCTGCCTGCCCGCAGGCCCATTAAGAGAGCCGCCATCACGTCTTGCCCGTGTTGCTTTAGTCATCGTTAATGGCGTGGCTGATCCAAATGAACACAGCATGCAGATCACGGTTGGAAAGGCGGTGAACCTGAGCAATCCAGAGCTTGTCTGTGATTTGGATACATTTTCAGGAAAACAGGTGCATGCAGTGGCAGGTATTGGTAACCCGCAGCGTTTTTTTCAGCTCCTGAAAGAGCATGGTTTACAAGTAAAGGCAAAGGCTTTTCCCGATCACCACCCATTTGCAAAAACCGATATAACCCCGGATGATGAGCGGCCTCTGTTTATGACAGAAAAAGATGCCGTAAAATGCAAGAGCTTCGCCCAACCACGGCACTGGTATCTGCCCATAGATATAGAGGTGGATGAAGCCTTTGCCAACCGGCTGACAGAACTATTGAGAGGTTTAAAACGTGGATAAAAAATTACTGAACATCCTGGCATGTCCTATCTGCAAAGGAGGGTTGAAATATAATCGCAAGGCAAAAGAGCTGGTCTGCAAGGTGGATCGCCTTGCCTTTCCGATTCGGGATGATATCCCGGTGATGCTGGAGCAGGAAGCACGTCAACTGCCCGCTGATGAGGAGGTCTAGCGACACAATGCCGCAGGCAGATTTCAAGGTCGTTCTGCCTGCAAGGTATGCCTCAAGCCGCCTGCCTGGAAAGCCGGTTTTGGACATTGCAGGCAAACCCATGATTCAGCATGTCTATGAACGCGCCTGTGAAAGCGGGGCGGCAAAGGTCATCATTGCCACGGATGACAAACGGGTTGCAGCCTGTGCCGAAGGGTTTGGTGCAGAGGTCTGCATGACCAGCGCAACTCACCACAGTGGAACCGACCGGATTGCCGAGGTAGTAAAAAAACTGGGATGGGCCGACGACACCATCGTTGTCAATCTACAGGGTGATGAGCCCTGTATGCCTGCACAGTTAATCAACCAGGTAGCCGCTGACATGGCATCACACTCAGATGCCAATATCACGACCCTGTTTAGTAAAATCACCGATCGAAAAACACTGTTTGATCCGCATGCTGTAAAGGTTGTGATGGATGCGGAAGGGTATGCGCTCTATTTCAGCCGAGCGCCTGTTCCGTACCACAGAGATGAATTCCTTTCTGATCAGAGTAACAGGTTGCCCCAGGATGTACTCTTTGCCCGGCATATTGGCCTCTATGCCTATCGCGCCGCTTTTTTAGCAAAATTTATAGATTGGCCACCCGCCCCGTTGGAGCAGGCCGAATCGCTGGAGCAGCTGCGCGTGCTCTGGCATGGCGGGGTTATTCATCTTACTGAGGCAGCTGTTGAACCAGGACATGGTGTAGATACAGAAGATGATCTGCAACGTGCAGCGCAACAGCTGGCGTCATCACAGTCGTCATGAAGTGATGTCACATTGAGGAGGAGCAAAAATGGCAATACGCACAATCAATGAGAGTGGTATCGAGCTGATCAAGCACTTTGAATCGCTACGATTAAAGGCCTATCAGGACAGTGTTGGGGTATGGACAATAGGCTGGGGACACACCGGCTTAACCCATAAAGATGGAACTGTTTATGAAGGCAGGGAGATCACAGAAGATGAAGCTGAGGCGCTGCTTAAACGGGATCTGAAAACATTTGAAGAGGCAGTGGAAAACTGTGTGGATGTGGATATTGATGACAACCAGTTTTCTGCGTTAGTAAGCTTTGCATTTAACCTTGGCGGGACAAATCTAAACAGATCAACACTGTTGAAGAAGCTGAATGAGAAGCAGTATTTTAACGCCAGTAAAGAGTTTAAAAAATGGAGCAAGGCGGGAGGGAAAAGACGGGGTGGACTGGTTCGTCGCCGGATATCTGAGCGCAATCTTTTCTGCTCTTTTCCAAGCCCGATTGTTGAGGCATTGCCAGACAACTGGGAAGAGAAATATAGAGATTTGTAAGGTTGTTACCGTTGATATGGCATAGACCCGGTTTCGCTTTGTGCTGAGGGGTGTTAATCGTGGATCTTTGGGAAGCTGTTATCATTACAAAATGCTAGATAACCAAACAAAACCCACTGCTGTTGCTTTGGTCGAGGTGGATGAGGGCCACGAGGGGCAGCGTATTGATAACTTCCTGCTTGGCCGTTTAAAAGGCGTGCCACGCAGCTACATCTATCGTATCTTGCGCCGGGGGGAGGTGCGGGTGAATAAAGGGCGGATTCGTGCAAGCTACCGCTTGGAGCAAGGCGATGTAGTACGAATCCCTCCGGTACGTGTTGCTGAGCAGGCACCGCCTGTGAAACCACATGAGCGGGTCTTGCAGCAGCTTCGGGAGGCACTGTTGATTGAGGATAAGCGACTGTTTGTGCTGAATAAACCATCTGGACTCGCAGTGCATGGCGGCAGCGGGTTGAACTATGGCCTCATTGAGGCCATGCGCCTGCTGAAGCCGGAAGAGCATCAGCTGGAGCTGGTGCACCGGCTGGATAGAGAGACCTCTGGCTGCCTGCTGATTGCCCGCAAGCGCAGTGCATTGAGGGTTCTGCATGAGCTGCTGCGAAGCAATAAAATGGATAAGCGCTATATTGCACTATTGGCAGGGTGCTGGGAGGGGCGGCGTGCCGATGTGGATGCGCCATTGTTGAAAAACACGTTGCAAGGTGGTGAGCGGGTAGTGCGTGTGGATAGCAACGGCAAGTCTGCACTGACCCGGTTTCGTGTGTTGGAGCGGTTTTCAAATGCTACGCTGGTTGAGGCGAAGCCGGTAACAGGGCGTACGCACCAGATCAGGGTACATGCCGCGCATCTGGGACATCCGATACTCGGTGATGAAAAGTATGGCGAAGCCAAGGCAAACAAGCTGTTTCGAGGCTTGGGTCTGAAACGGCTGTTTCTGCATGCCGAATCCTTGCGCTTTCGATGGCCGGACGAGAAACAGGATCAATGCATCAAGGCCCCCCTTGAACCCAGTCTGGAGAGGCTGTTGAAGCAATTAAGGTTGGAAAATTAAGATGCACAGAGCGTATGAACTGCTGGTCTTTGACTGGGATGGCACCTTGATGGACTCTGAATCACGCATTGTGAACTGCATGCGGGCTGCCATTATGGATCTTGGACTGGCACTGCCAGCCGATAGCTGCATCAGCAACATTATTGGCCTGGGGCTGAAAGAGGCGATCTGCATGCTCTTCCCGGCTGCTGATGAAACCATGGTAAAAGAGCTGACGGCTCGTTATCGCCACCATTTTATATTTGAAAACAGCACGCCAATGCCCCTGTTTAGCGGAGCCAAAGAGCTGCTGCATGCGCTGAAAGCGGAAGGTTATCTGCTTGCTGTCGCCACTGGAAAAGGTCGGCCTGGGCTGGATAAAGCGTTAAGTAACACGGGGTTAGACGAGGTTTTTCATGTAACACGTTGCGCTGATGAGGCCTTCTCCAAACCCCATCCCGATATGCTGTTGCAGATTCTGGATGAGTTAGGTGTCCAGGCCGCAGATGCGCTGATGATTGGCGACACAGAGTACGATATGCAGATGGCAAACAGTGCAGGCACGGCAGCGCTGGCGGTCAGTTATGGGGTTCACTCCATGGAACGACTGCTACAGCATGAACCAGAGGGTTGCCTGGCCGCCATTTCAGAGGTCTCAGACTGGTTATTGGGCAGAGCCTCATAAACCCCAAAAAACACATTTTCAGGATATTGGTTTAAATCATGAGTGATAGTCAACAGGATCAAGCACAGCAGCCGGCAGCACCCCAAACGGGTGGAGTGGAGCCAGGAAAATGGGAACGTGAGCAGCTTGAAAAGCTGGTGAGCTCCACGCTCAATGAGCATCGCCGCACCAGAAGATGGGGTATTTTCTTCAAGTTTTTAACCTTTGGTTACCTCTTTATATTATTGGTAATCATGCTTCCCGACAAATTTTCATCCGTCCCGATAAAGGATGGCGGACATACGGCGCTGATTGAGGTGAAAGGGGTCATTGCCGCAGGTGAGCCTGCGGGTGCCGATAATGTAATCACCGGGTTGCGAGCTGCTTTTAAGGATAAGAATACCAAAGGGGTGATACTGCGCATTAACAGCCCAGGTGGCAGCCCGGTGCAGGCAGCCTATATCAATGATGAAATCATCCGTCTTAAAGAGAAATATAAGGCTATACCAGTATATGCGGTCATCGTCGATATCTGCGCCTCAGGCGGGTATTATATAGCCGCTGCTGCGGATGAGATCTATGCCGACAAGGGGAGCATTGTTGGCTCCATTGGCGTTCTGATGAATGGATTTGGCTTTGAGCAGGCCATGTCAAAGCTGGGCGTGGAGCGGCGCCTTCTGGCTGCAGGAGAGCATAAAGGCATCATGGATCCTTTCTCGCCCATGAAAGAGGGAGAGAAGGCGCACATTCAAGGCATGCTGGATCAACTGCACCAACAGTTTATTGATGTAGTGAAGCGGGGGCGGGGTGATCGTCTAAAGGGTGGTGAAAAGCTGTTTAGTGGCCTGTTTTGGAGCGGTGAAGAGAGCCTGAAACTGGGGCTTGTCGATGGGCTGGGCAGCAGCAGCCATGTGGCTCGTGAGATTATTGGCGCAGAGGAGATCATTGATTTTACACCGGCTGAGGATCTGTTTGAGAAGCTGGCACAGCGCGTTGGGGCAGGTGTGGCCGATACCTTGGCGCGGGTGTCCGGATTGGGCTGGGCACCGCAATTGCGCTAGGAGGCTGGCCGAGAATAGGTGAATTTGCGATTTGTCAAACATTAACCCTTTGAAATTCAATGAGTTAAAAGCATTAATCCACAAAAAGCCGAGTTCTCGGGCAGGCTCCTAGGAGGCTGTCCGAGAATAGAAACCACAGTGAGAAAAAGCTGGATTTGGCCAGATTTCTCTATTATTTTCGTTAAATATGCCCAATATTCGCCTCAAATAATGAAAAAACCTGACTCAAACCAGCTTCCCCTCACCATGATTCCTATTCTCGGACAGCCTCCTAGGGAATCTGGATGCCCTCATTCCCAAGCATGCGGATCAGTTGAATCAGTGGCAGGCCAATCAGGCTGTTTGGGTCGTTACCCTCCAGCCGCTCAAAAAGGGATATGCCCAGCCCTTCTGATTTAAAGCTTCCGGCGCAGTTATAGGGCTTCTCCTGGTCGATGTATCGCTCGATCTGATGCCGCTCCAGGCTGCGGAAATGGACACGAAAGGTTTCACATATAACCTGCTTGCGGCCGCTGAAGCTGTTAAGCAGACAGAGGCCGGTATAGAAAGTGACGCATCTTCCAGAGGCAGACAATAGCTGATCAATGGCGTTCTCTCTGTTGCCTGGTTTCCCCAAAAGCCGCTGATCAATGGATGCAACCTGATCGGAGCCGATAATCAATGCATTTGGGTAGTGGGTGCTTACAGCTACGGCTTTCTCAAAAGCCAATCGGGACACCAGCTCAGCAGGCGATTCATTTGGAAGTGCTTGCTCATCAATATCAGGGGCGACGGCAGTGAAGTCTATACGCAGCTTTTTCAGCAGGTTATGCCTGAAAGGTGAGGTAGATCCTAGTATTATGGGGGGGGTATCAGTGTCCATCTTCTTTTCTGAATGCTCGCTATCTCATCGGGTAAAATCAAGAAATGGATTATAGGGGGGTTCGTCGAATAGATAAAATTCAGCATGCACTGGCTATTTGCCAAAACTGTAAAATTTGTCTAAACAACAATTCCAACTAAAACAATAAGATAGTAAAGCCCCCCCATTTTTGTGGCTTGACAAACAAAGTACATTCCCATAGAAAAGGCAGCCCGTGACAGAGTCCGTTGTTTTTAGCGGGCTGAAGTGACTTGAGGAGAACGAGATATGCCCTTTTCTGAGCTAATGATGACCGGCATACAACTCATGCTTATAGGTATGGGTATTGTATTTACCTTTCTGATGATTTTAGTTGCAACCATGAAGGGAATGTCGCGTCTAGCCATATCGCTCGAGGGTGAGCAGCCTGCTGCTGGTGCAGCAGCAAAGGCGCCAGGTGAGCGCGATGAGATGCTGATCTCCGTCATCAGCGCCGCTATCAGACGCTACCGCGATACCCGCTGATCTCTTCTTACACCCAGTTTCTTATTTCAATAGCGATCCCCACATGACAGAGAATAAACTTGGAATTACCGAGGTCGTACTGCGCGACGCCCACCAATCCCTGTTTGCAACCCGCATGCGTGTTGAAGATATGTTGCCGATTGCCGCCAAGCTGGATCAGGTTGGCTACTGGTCACTGGAGACCTGGGGAGGAGCCACATTTGATGCCTGTATCCGCTATCTGGGAGAGGATCCATGGGAGCGCCTGCGTCTGCTCAAGGCAGCAATGCCCAAGACACGTCACCAGATGTTGCTGCGTGGACAGAATATGCTGGGTTACCGGCACTATGCCGATGATGTGGTCGAAGCCTTTGTGACGCGAGCGGCTGAGACAGGTATTGATGTATTCCGCATCTTTGATGCGATGAATGATCTGCGCAACCTTGAGGCGGCAGTGAAAGCCACCCTGAAAGCCGGTAAGCATGCGCAGGGCACCATCTCCTACACCATAAGCCCGGTACACAATATGGAGACCTGGGTCGATCTGGGTAAGGGGTTTGAGGATATGGGCTGCCACTCCATCTGTATCAAGGATATGGCCGGTCTGATTAGCCCCAGCGTGGCAGGTGAACTGGTCGGGCGTCTGAAAGAGGCGGTCAATATCCCCATCGCCCTGCACAGCCACGCCACTACTGGCATGAGTATCGCATCCTGCCTGAAGGCTGCCGAGGCGGGGGTCGACTACCTTGATGGTGCTATCTCCTCCATGAGCATGACCTATGGGCATACGCCGACAGAGACCCTGGTTGCCATGTTCAAGGGGACAGAGCGGGATACCGGCCTGGATATTCTCCTGCTGGAGGAGATTGCCGCCTATTTTCGTGAAGTGCGCAAGAAATACGCCAGCTTTGAGGGCAGCCTGAAGGGTATTGACTCCCGTATTCTGGTGGCTCAAGTGCCCGGTGGCATGCTGACCAATATGGAGAGTCAGCTGCGTGAGCAGGGTGCTGCAGACAAGCTGGATGCGGTATTGGAAGAGATCCCCAAGGTGCGTAAGGATCTGGGCTATATCCCATTGGTGACGCCAACCTCTCAGATTGTGGGTACCCAGTCCGTACTGAATGTATTGACGGGTGAGCGTTACAAGAGCATTACCAAAGAGACCCGAGGCATTTTGCGCGGTGAATATGGTGCGGCGCCAGCGCCAATGAATCCTGAGATTCAGGCTATGGTGCTGGAGGATGGCGAGGAGCCTATCACCTGCCGCCCCGGTGACCTGCTACAGCCTGAAATGCAAAGATTGCAGGATGAGCTGATCAAGATTGCGGATGAGAAAGGGATCAAGCTGGCAGATAACGTGATCGATGATGTGCTCACCTATGCCCAGTTCCCTCAGATTGGGCTTAAGTTTCTGGAAAATCGCGGCAACCCGGATGCCTTCGAGCCTGTGCCTGGCAGTGAGCCAGCGCCAGTAGCGGCCACTGCTCCGGCGGCCGCATCAGCAGCCGGTCAGGAGAACTATCATGTGGTCGTTAATGGCCAGGGTTACGATGTCTCTGTGGCGCTTGGCGGCGCGGTTCAGAATATTCAGGCCGCAGCCTCCGTACCTGCGGCAGCGCCGGCACCCGTGGCCGCTGCCGGGACAGGGGAGCCAATCACATCCCCTCTGGCTGGAAACATCTGGAAGATTCAGGTCAGTGAAGGGCAGGCCGTTGAGTCGGGTGAAATAGTGATCATCCTTGAGGCAATGAAGATGGAGACTGAGGTTCGAGCCTCTACTGCGGGCACTGTATCGGCCATCTGTATAAGAGAGGGCGATGCCGTTAAGGTTGGCGATACCTTGATCGAGCTGGCGTAACCACAATGGATATTGGATTTACATCACTCTGGCAATCCACCGGACTTATCAATTTTACCGGCGGCCAGCTCATCATGATGCTGGTGGGCTGCCTGCTTATCTACCTGGCGATTGCAAAGAAATTTGAGCCCTTGCTGTTACTGCCGATTGGCTTTGGCGCTGTTCTGGCCAATATCCCAGGGGCGGGTATGGCAGAGAGTGCGGTAGAGCAGCTGCTGAATTCAGGTAACCCTGAACACCTGGCCATGCTGGCAGAGTCACTGGGGGCGCCGATTGATCAGGTAGCCGCAGCCTGGAAGAGTGCAGCGGGACAGGTGCATGCTGCAGGTAACTGGCTTGCGAGTGATCTCGGCTATGAGCCAGGCATGCTCTATCGCTTCTATAGCGCCTCTATTGCGACCGGCATTGCGCCACTGTTGATCTTTATGGGTGTCGGGGCGCTGACTGACTTTTCGGCATTGATCGCCCGGCCATCAACCCTGCTGCTCGGCGCTGCTGCACAGTTTGGTATCTTTTTCACGCTGCTGGGTGCCTTGGCGCTCAACCTTGTTCCCGGCTTTGAATTTTCACTGGCAGATGCCTCTGCGATTGCAATCATTGGCGGTGCAGACGGCCCAACGGCTATCTTTTTGGCATCACGCCTGGCTCCGGAGCTCTTGGGTGCCATTGCTGTGGCAGCCTATTCATACATGGCTCTGGTGCCGATCATCCAGCCGCCCATCATGCGTCTTTTGACCACCGAGAAAGAGCGCAGTGTAGTGATGCAGCAGCTGCGCCCAGTCAGTAAACTGGAAAGAATCCTCTTTCCTTTTTCGGTGCTGCTGCTCTGTATCTTGTTTCTGCCATCCGCCGCACCGCTAATCGGCATGCTGATGTTTGGCAATTTGTTGCGCGAATCCGGCGTGGTGGAGCGGCTGAGCAGTGCAGCGCAAAATGAGATCATCAATATCGTCACCATATTTTTAGGGCTATCGGTAGGTTCCCAGCTATCTGCAGAGCGATTTCTCTCAATAGAGACACTGGGTATCCTGGTGCTGGGTGCCGTTGCCTTCAGTGTGGGGACGGCCGCAGGGCTCTTTATGGGCAAGGTTATGCATAAGTACAGTGGCGGCAAGATCAATCCGTTGATTGGGGCGGCTGGTGTCTCTGCGGTGCCTATGGCCGCCCGTGTGGTTAATAAGGTGGGGCTGGAGAGCAACCACCATAATTTTCTGCTGATGCATGCGATGGGGCCTAATGTGGCAGGGGTTATTGGTTCCGCAGTGGCAGCTGGTGTGCTGCTGGCTGTAGTGGGTGGGCAGTAGAACCTGCTGAGCCGCCCAAGCTAACTCCTCGAATCTGCTAGAATTTTTTGACACTTTTGTCGTTGCGTACTATCATCCCGCGATTATGCCTTCACGTCTGCCTGATTTTGTAGATCCGTGGCGTATGGCGGATCTGGAAAAGGTCTTTTCCGGATGCGCTGCTATTGCGGATCTTCCTCGCTTGGCAGAGGTGGTTTCCGATACGGATGGCGGGGTTGAGCTGCGGTTGCTGTTCAATAAAGAGGGCGGGAAACGCGTCTTTATTACAGGGTTTGTGAGAGCGAACCTGACCTTGGAGTGTCAACGCTGTCTCTCGCCAATGGCTGTTTCAGTTGAATCTAAACTGAATATTGCACTGGTTGGCAGTGCAGAAGAGGCGGAACGCCTGCCAGAACACTGTGATCCTCTGCTCCTTGATGAGCCGCGTATCCGGTTGCTGGATATTGTAGAGGATGAGCTGCTGCTGTCGCTGCCGCAGGTTCCACGGCACAAAGAGGGTGAATGCTGCGCTGCTGCAGGTTGGGAAGCGGCACAGCCAGCGGCCGATTTCAAAGAGTCAGATAATCGCCCCAATCCATTTGCTGTTTTATCTGAGCTGAAGCAGAAGCAGAAGTAGATTTTTTATATTTTATTTTAGGAGTTAGTACCATGGCTGTTCAAAAAAGTAGAAAGACCCCGTCAAGGCGCGGTATGCGTCGTTCACATGACGCGCTTACAGCTGAGACCCTGTCCGTAGACCCCACCTCTGGTGAGACCCATTTGCGTCATCATGTTACTGCCGATGGTTTCTATCGCGGCCGTAAGGTAGTGGAAGGGAAAGGCGAATAATTTCACTCTGTGCGCAGGCCCATTTTGAATCCATACCGGTTGCTGCCCTGTTACCACAGAGGTTTCTTGTAGATGACAGAACGGATAACCATCTCGCTTGATGCCATGGGCGGTGATTTTGGTGCAGAGGTTGTTGTCCCTGCTGCATTGAATTTCCTCAAGCATGATCCTGATCTGAACCTTATCCTCGTTGGCCGTGAAGAGGTTATCAAGCAGCACCTGAAGGGTGATGATGCGGGTGGTCGCCTGCGCATTCAGCACGCCTCGGAAGAGGTGGCAATGGATGAGCCTCCCTCCAAGGTGTTACGCACCAAAAAAGACTCCTCCATGCGTGTAGCCATTAATCTGGTTAAAGATGGGACAGCCGATGCCTGTGTGAGTGCGGGCAATACCGGTGCGCTCATGGCCACCGCACGCTTTGTGCTCAAGATGCTGCCCTATGTGGACAGACCGGCGATTATCGCTTCCGTGCCATCCATTGCGGGCCATACCTGGATGTTGGATCTGGGGGCCAATGTTGATTGCAACGCCGATCATCTATTCCAGTTTGCGGTAATGGGAAGCGAGCTGGTCTCTGCGGTTGATGATATTGAGTCCCCGCGCGTGGCGCTGCTCAATATTGGTCACGAAGAGATCAAGGGCAATGAGCAGGTAAAGGTGGCGCACGAGAAACTGGAAAAGAGCTCCCTGAACTATATTGGGTATATCGAAGGGGACTCCGTCTACAAAGAGGGTGCCGACGTGGTGGTCACCGATGGCTTTGTGGGCAATGTCTCTTTAAAAAGTTGTGAAGGCGTCGCCACCATGATCACCCACTACCTGAAACGGGCCTTCAACCGGAACCCGCTTACAAAAATAGTGGGGTTTATCACCCTGCCGATTCTTAAAAACTTCCGCCATTTCATAGACCCGCGCCGCTACAATGGGGCAAGCCTGATTGGGCTGCGGGGCATTGTGGTCAAGAGCCACGGTGGCGCGGATCAATTAGCCTTTGAAAATGCCATTCGATTTGCCAAAAAGGAGGTTGCCGGTGATGTCTCCCACCGCATTGCCTCCAGGGTTGAAGAGCAGCTGAACAGAATGACATCTAAGTGAAATATACGCGCATAGCAGGTACGGGCGGTTTTCTTCCAGAGAAGGTGCTGACCAATCATGATCTGGAGGAGATAGTTGATACCTCGGATGAGTGGATTGTAGATCGCACCGGCATACGCAAGCGCCACATTGCAGCGGATGGTGAGACAACCTGCGATCTGGCTGAACAGGCCGCACGCCGTGCGATGAGCGCTGCGGGTAAAGAAGCGCATGACATTGACCTGGTTATCGTTGCAACCACAACACCGGATCAGATTTTCCCCAGCACGGCCTGCCTTTTGCAACAGCGGCTGGGCATTCATGGTTGTGCTGCATTTGATGTGCAAGCGGTCTGCACGGGATTCGTCTATGCATTGGGTATTGCAGATAAATTTATTCAAACAGGCAGTGCGCGCTGTGCATTGATCGTGGGTGCGGAGACACTCTCGCGTATAATCGACTGGAGTGATCGTGACACTTGCGTACTCTTTGGCGATGGCGCAGGTGCGGTAATCGTAGAGGCCAGCAGCGAACCTGGAATTATATCCAGCCACCTGCATGCGGATGGAAAATATGCGGAGCTGCTGCAGGTGCCTGTGGGCATATCCAGTGGCTTGGCACAGCTTGCAGATAGCGGCGCATTTGTAGAGATGCGCGGCAATGAAGTCTTTAAAATGGCGGTTACCACACTGGGTCGCATCGTGGATGAGACACTTGACCATAACGGGATGAACAAATCTGATATTGACTGGCTGATCCCGCATCAGGCAAACATCAGAATCATCAAGGCAACAGCAAGAAAACTACGTATGCCTATGGATCATGTCGTGGTCACTGTAGACGAGCATGGTAATACATCTGCTGCATCCGTCCCATTGGCGCTGGATAAGGCCATACGAGACGGCCGCATTAAACGTGATGAAACCTTGCTGCTGGAAGCCTTTGGTGGGGGGTTTACCTGGGGTTCTGTGCTGTTGAAGTACTAAAAATATGACTAAGAAATTTAATGTTGTTTTTCCTGGGCAAGGCTCGCAATCGGTCACGATGCTGGCGGATTTGGCCGATGCCTTCCCCCTGGTCTCAGAGACCTTTCAGGAGGCGTCAGATGCCCTTGGGCTCGACCTGTGGAAAATGGTGCAGCAAGGCCCGGCTGAAGCGCTGAACCTGACGCATAACACACAGCCAGCCATGCTGGCCGCAGGCATCTCTGTTTGGCGGGTCTGGTGCGAGCAAGGTGGTTCACAACCTGAACTCATGGCCGGACACAGCCTGGGAGAATACTCCGCACTGGTTGCAGCAGACTCCCTGGGGTTTTCAGATGCGATAAAGCTGGTAGCGGAACGTGGGCGCTTGATGCAAGAGGCGGTTCCAGAGGGCGAGGGTGCCATGGCGGCCATTTTGGGGCTGGACGATGAGCGGGTGCGTGAGTTATGCACGGAAGCAGCGGAGTCTGAAGTTGTAGAGGCCGTCAACTTCAACTCGCCCGGGCAGGTTGTAGTGGCTGGAAACCGGAGCGCAGTAGATCGCATGGTCGCGCTGGCTAAAGCAGGCGGCGCAAAACGCGCTGTGCCATTGCCCGTTAGTGTCCCGTCACATTGTGCCTTGATGCGGCCTGCTGCAGAGAGGCTGGCGCGCTATCTGGAAGGGGTTGAGATCAACCCCCCTGCCATACCGATTCTACATAATGTGACGGTGGGCGAAGCGACAACCCCTGATGAGATTCGAGGGTTGCTGGCACAACAGCTGCACAGCCCGGTGCGTTGGGCTGAGACGATTCAGGCCATGGCCGGTAATAAGGCTCAATATATCATTGAAGCCGGGCCGGGGCGTGTGCTTGCGAGCCTGTGCAAAAGAATAGATCGTACTGTGACTGGCTTGGCGCTGTTCGACCCCGCCAGCCTGGAAAAAGCCATGGAGACCATCAATGCTTAAAAATGAAATTGCTTTTGTAACAGGAGCCAGCCGCGGCATTGGTCGAGCGATTGCCGAAGGGCTGGGCAGAGAGGGTGCCACCGTCATTGGCACAGCAACCACACAGGCGGGTGCTGATGCCATAAGTGAGCGACTTGCGGATGTCGGGATAAAAGGCACAGGATTGCAACTGAATGTTACCGAGCAGGAATCCGTTGATGCAGCAATGAAGTTTATAAAAGAGGGCTATGCTGCCCCCACTGTTTTGGTTAATAACGCAGGTATTACGCGTGATAACCTGCTGATGCGCATGAAAGAGGATGAGTGGCAATCTATTATAGATACCAACCTGACCTCGGTTTATCGCCTCTCTAAAGCCTGCCTGCGTGGCATGATGAAAGCAAAAGGCGGGCGAATCATCAATATTGCATCCGTGGTTGGCTCTACAGGCAATCCGGGTCAGGCTAACTACTGTGCGGCAAAGGCCGGAATGATCGGCTTCACAAAATCTTTAGCGCGCGAAGTGGGCATTCGTGGCATCACGGTAAATGCAGTAGCCCCTGGTTTTATTGATACCGACATGACCAGGGAGCTGCCAGAGCAGCAGCGGGATGCCCTGCTGGCCGGGATACCGCTGGCACGTTTGGGTGCGCCTGAAGAGATCGCAAATGCAGTGATATTTTTAGCCTCATCAAACGCCTCATACATCACCGGAGAAACGATTCACGTCAATGGCGGAATGTATATGGGATAGTTTTCTAGGGGTAATGTAATCTAAAACATCATGAGTTTGCTTTAACTTTATGAAAATAAAGTGATTTAATAAAAAACCAAGAAAAGAGACAGAAAGCATGTTGTGCTTTTATCTTTTCGAATTTGTTACTAAAATAGCCCAGCGGTACAGGTTGGGCCGTCCATACATCCAGAGGATTAAAAGAATATGAGCACTATTGAAGAGCGGGTTAGAGAGACAGTTGTTGAGCAATTGGGTGTTAAAGAAGAAGAAGTAACCCTGGATGCTTCATTTGTTGATGACTTGGGTGCAGACTCACTCGATACAGTAGAGTTGGTTATGGCGCTTGAAGAGACCTTTGAAACTGAAATCCCTGATGAAGATGCAGAGAAGATCACTACGGTTCAGCAGGCCATTGATTACGTTACCAAGCACTCAGGCTAAGTATTGTTTTTTGCTTCATTGTTTGAACCGGGCATTGGAAAGCACCATCGCCCCGTTGTTTAAGATGGCATTCTGTCCCGGAGCACAAGCGGCCAGCTTTTTGCTAAAAAGCAGGCCTTTGAATGCCTTGATCCAAAATACAGTAGATGAAAAGTGCCGCAGCTGGAGCAGGATGTGCCTTATGAATTTTATTGAGAAACGAGAGAGGACATTGTATGTCTGACAGAAGGGTTGTCGTAACAGGACTGGGCATGATCTCGCCCGTTGGTCTCAGTGTGGAAACCTCCTGGAAGAATCTCCTCGCGGGCAAAAGCGGCATACAGCCAATTACCCACCTTGATATAGAGCCGTTCAGCACCCACTTTGGTGGCCCAATCTATGGCTTTGAAATCACTGATTACATCACCAAGAAAGAGGCTCGAAAAATGGATAAATTTATCCATTATGGTATCGCAGCCGGTTGCCAGGCCATCAAGGATGCAGGTCTGGAGGTGACGGAAGAGAATGCGCACCGTATTGGTGTTGCTGTGGGTTCTGGTATCGGCGGTATCACGGGTATTGAGAGCAGCTATGGTGACTACCTGAGAGGCGGCCCCCGCAAGATCTCGCCCTTTTTTGTTCCAAGCAACATCATCAATATGGTGGCGGGTAACATCTCCATCATGCATGGGTTGAAAGGGCCAAACTACTCCATCGTTTCAGCTTGCAGTACCGGCTCTCACAACATTGCAGAAGCAGCACGGATGATTCGTTATGGCAGTGTTGATGCCATGGTTGCAGGCGGTGCCGAGATGGCCACATCGCCTACCGGACTGGGCGGTTTTGCTGCAGCTCGCGCACTCTCCACACGCAACGATGACCCCCAGGGTGCCAGTCGACCGTGGGATAGAGATCGCGACGGTTTTGTACTGAGTGATGGTGCCGGTGTTGTCGTACTGGAAGAGCTTGAGTCCGCAAAAAAACGCGGTGCCACGATCTATGCTGAACTCATTGGTGTTGGCATGAATTCAGATGCCTATCACATGACCTCGCCCTCGCCTAACGGTGAAGGTGCAAGCCAGTGCATGCAGTTGGCACTACAGGATGCGGGGGTCAATGCCGAAGAGGTGGATTACATCAATGCCCATGGCACCTCTACACCTGCGGGAGATCTTGCCGAGACCCAGGCGGTCAAAGCTGCCTTTGGTGAACACGCCTACAAACTCTGTGTCAGCTCTACAAAATCAATGACCGGGCACATGCTCGGTGCAGCAGGCGGAGCAGAGGCCGTATTTACCATCCTGGCACTCAGGGATCAGGTGGTACCCCCCACCATTAACCTGGAAAACCAGGATCCGGCCTGCGACCTGGATTTTGTACCCAATACGGCCAGAGAGATGAAGATGGAGGTAGCTATATCCAACTCCTTTGGCTTTGGTGGTACAAACGGCACATTGGCCTTCAGTCGTTATACAGGGTAGCGGCTTGGCAGTCATTTGCCCTACAAAGGGCGTCCTGCTTGCAGGGCGCCTTTTCTGTTTTAAGGAATGAATTTGCTCATTAATGGCGAACAGACAGATCAAATTTCTGCACTGGATCGTGGCATCCAGTATGGTGATGGCCTGTTTGAAACCATTGCGGTAATAGATGGGCGGCTCAGTTTGTGGGAACGGCATGTTCAGCGTTTACTCAGTGGCTGTGAACGGCTGGGCATTACAGCACCTGAGCCTGCGCGGTTGCTTGCGGAAGCCAAAACACTGATCAGTCATCAGCAAAGAGCTGTGCTCAAAATAGTCGTGACCCGTGGCATTGGCGGGCGTGGGTATCGTCCAGCCAAGGATGCGCAACCCAGCAGGGTACTCCACTGCACCCCCTGGCCTGATTATCCGGCAGAGTGCTGGAAAAAAGGTATCTCAATGCGTCTCTGCACAACGGGTCTGGGGATCAATCCAGCCCTTGCGCAACTTAAGCATCTCAATCGACTGGAGCAGGTAATGGCACGTTCTGAGTGGAGCGACCCCGCTATCTTTGAAGGCCTGATGCTGGACAGCGATGGGCGAGTCATTGAAGGGACGATGAGCAACCTCTTTTTGATCAAAAAGGGGGCTCTTATAACACCAGACCTCAAATACTGCGGGGTTGCAGGGATTATGCGGGGATTGATAATCGAGCTTGCCAGCAAGCTGAATATCCCGATGCAGATAGAGGGTGTCAGTCTGGATGATGTTAAGAGCGCTGACGCCCTGTTTATCTCAAATTCACTGATTGGTATCCTGCCGGTAAGGGTGTTTTCCGGCCAGAACTATCATCTTGAGCCGATCCCTCCTGCATTAATACAGGCCGTAGATAGACAGATGAGTGGTCACAGCTAAACATGTCACATCGCCTGCTGGGAACTGTGATCCTCATCTCCGCGCTTCTGATTGCCTGGCTGGCAATGGATTTTCGCCATTTTGCAGGCTCATCACTAAAACTCCCTGAGCAGGGTCTTCCGTATATCCTTGAACCGGGCAGCTCGGTAAACAGTCTGGCGGCTGACCTCAAGGCTGCCGGGGTGCTGGAGAATGAGCTCTATATGCGGATACTGGCTCGCTGGGAGGGACAGGCCAACCAGCTCAAGGCGGGGGAGTACCTTTTTACCGCCGATATGTCGCCGCGCAGCCTGCTGAATCATATCGTTGCAGGCAAGGTCATCCAGCATGCCTTTACGCTGGTGGAGGGGTGGACATTTCGCCAGCTGATGCAGGCGCTTCGCCAGCATGATGCGCTGACACATACCCTGAATGGCCTGTCGGATGAAGAGATCATGCAGCGGATAGGCCATGCCGGTGAGCACCCTGAAGGGCGGTTTTTATCGGACACCTACCTCTTCCCCCGGGGAACAACCGATGTATCATTCCTGCAGCGCGCCTATAATGCGATGGATCGGTTCCTTCAGTTTGAGTGGGAGAGACGCGATGCCGGACTTCCCCTGAAAACCCCCTACGAAGCCTTGATCCTTGCCTCGATTGTTGAACGGGAGACGGGGCTTGCCACAGAGCGAGCAGAGATTGCCGGGGTCTTTATCCGCAGGCTGCAAAAAAAGATGCGCCTACAGACCGACCCAACCGTAATCTATGGGATGGGGGAGGCCTTTGATGGTGATCTTCGCCGACGCGATCTAAAAGCAAAAACACCCTACAACACCTACACCAATCATGGTTTGCCACCAACACCCATTGCGATGCCGGGTGCGGATGCCATAATAGCGGTGCTACACCCGGCAGCGGGCGCCACGCTCTATTTTGTTGCCAAGGGAGATGGCAGCCACCAGTTTTCAGAGACGCTGGCAGAGCATAATAGCGCGGTGCGCAGATACCAGTTGAAAAAATAGAACCATGAGCAAGAACAAGGGCAGATTCATTACCGTAGAGGGTGGCGAGGGGGCAGGGAAAAGCACCAACCTTGAGCTGATAAAAGAGCTGCTGGAGGCTGCCGGCCACCCGGTTCTGTTTACCCGCGAACCTGGCGGCACCCCATTGGGTGAAGAGATCAGAACCCTGCTGCTGGGGCACCGAGATGATGGCATGGCTGCGGAGACGGAACTGCTGCTGATGTTTGGTGCCCGTGCAGAGCACCTCAATAGAAAAATCATCCCGGCACTGAATGCCGGCACCTGGGTCTTGTGTGATCGCTTTACCGATGCCACCTATGCCTATCAGGGCGGTGGGCGGGGTATTGCACCGGAGCGTATCCAGATCCTTGAGCAGTGGGTGCAGCATGATCTGCGGCCAGATCTGACACTGCTGCTGGATCTCCCTGTCGAGGTGGGTCTGGAGCGGGCAGGCAGACGTTCTGCCCCTGATCGCTTTGAGAGTGAAGCCAGCCAGTTTTTTCAAAATGTCAGAGCACGCTATCTGGATATTGCCAAAAAAGAGTCAACGCGGGTGAAGGTGGTTGATGCCTCCATGCCGCTCCCACAGGTTCAGTCCCAGATCAAAACAGTGGTCGGGGCTTTTTTGAGCAGTTGCAGATGAGCGAACCATTGAAACCCCATATCTATCCCTGGCAGCACCCCATTTGGCAACACCTGCATGCCGCGCGTCAGACGGGGCGGCTGCCTCATGCGCTGCTATTTACAGGTGCGGAAGGTTTGGGGAAAAAGCAGCTTGCCATAACCTTTGCCCAGGCCCTTCTCTGTGAGACATTGAACGATGCAAACCAGCCTTGCGGCGCATGCCGGGGGTGCCACCTGTTTCAGGTGGGGAATCACCCGGATTACAGACGTATCGAGCCAGAGGAGGCGGGCAAGGCCATCAAGATTGACACCATCCGGGCCTTTGTTGATAAAGGGGCACTGATGGCACAGGCAGGGGGTTATAAGGTGACTGTGATTGAGCCGGCAGATGCGATGAACAGCGCGGCCGCCAATAGCCTGCTCAAAACCCTGGAAGAGCCGACGCTCTGGACTGTTATCATGCTGGTAACCAGCCGCCCAGGGCGGCTGCCCGCTACAATCCGAAGCCGTTGCCAGCGCATCACCTGCCCGGTTCCTCCCCGCAAGCAGGCAACAGAGTGGCTGGCAACCCAGATAGAAGGGGGCGATCCTGCCTTGCTGCTGGCGATGGGCAGTGGTGCACCACTGCTTGCCAAACAGCTTGCGGTACCGGGGCTGCTTCAAGAAAGAGCCAGAATGGTCGATGAGTTTCATGCCGCATTGAGTGGCAGAGCAGATCCGGTAGCCATTGCCGGGCGCTGGGACAAGCTGGAACTTCCCCGCGTCCTGAACTGGATGAATGGCTGGCTGATTGATATGCTTCGGCTTAAGTTTGGCAAGCAGCCACCGGCGCTATACAACCCCGACCAGATCCAGAGTTTGCAGGCGATGGCGCAGGTACTAGACTTAACCGTGCTCTATGGCATGCTGGATCGGGTCTATGAGGCCAATCGAACCCTTGGCTCACAACTCAACAGCCTCATGACACTGGAAAGCATTTTACTGGCCTGGGCCAATAGCAAAAAGACAACGATGCGAACCTGAGAATATCCAATGAACCCACCAAATACACCCGGCGCCGGACGGCAAGGCATCCTCTCTCTCACGATAAAGGATAAGAATGCCCTCTATGCGGCCTACATGCAGTTTGTAAAAAATGGCGGCCTGTTTATTCCAACCAATAAAAAATACAGGGTTGGGGATGAGGTGTTTATGCTGCTCACCCTGATGGAGGAGACAGAGCGTATCCCGGTTGCGGGAAAGATTATCTGGATAACCCCGATGGGTGCCGAAGGTAACCGCGCAGCAGGCATTGGTGTGCAGTTCAGCGACCAGGACAAGGGCACCGCCCGAAACAAGATTGAAGGTTATCTGGGTGGCGCACTGAAGTCAGATCGCCCTACCCATACGATGTGACCACCTTTATTATAAAAACAAGATTTATAGACCATGCTGGTAGATTCCCACTGCCATCTGGATAGAGTCGACCTCTCTCCTTATGATGGCGATTTTTCCGCTTTTCTGGATGCCACTCGCGATGCCGGGGTAGAGCAGATGCTCTGCGTCTCCATTGATATGGAGAGCTACCCTGAGATGCTGTCACTGGTCGAGCCGTATGATCAGATCTCCATCTCTGCCGGGGTTCACCCGAATGAAGAGCATCGCCATGAGCCTGAGCCGGATGAGCTGGTCAAGCTGGCCGCGCATCCCAAAAACGTGGCCATAGGTGAAACGGGGCTTGACTACTTTCGCAGCAGCGGTGAGCTGGAGTGGCAACGCAGGCGCTTCCGTACACATATTGCTGCGGCAAGGGCCTGTAGCAAGCCGCTTATTATCCACAGCCGTGCGGCTCGTAAAGAGAGCATCCAGATCATGCGGGAGGAGGGCGCCCGTGATGCGGGGGGGGTGATGCACTGCTTTACGGAAGATTGGGATATGGCCAAACAGGCGCTGGATCTTGGTTTTTATATCTCCTTCTCCGGTATTATTACATTCAAAAGCGCTGCTGAGCTGCGTGAGGTTGCAAAGCAGGTTCCGCTGGATCGGATTCTGATTGAGACAGATGCCCCCTATCTCGCGCCGGTGCCACATCGTGGTAAAGCAAACTATCCGGAATATGTAAGCCATGTGGCAGATTGTCTTGCCCAGAGCAGGGGCATGGATAGGGAGGGGTTTGTGGCTGCGGTTCGGGACAACTATTTCTCTCTGTTCACTGTTTCAGGCGGGAACTGACAGTGTGAAAATTTGTCCTACAAAACGGATTTCAACGGATGAAAAGCATCGGGTATGATGCAACAAAAAATCGTTTTAAATACTACTAAGACCGGATACAGGTCATCACTCATTTATCAATCAGGGTAATTTATGAAAATAAAACAGGGCATTGCCATTGCGTTACTTGGACTCAGCACAACAGCCGTTGCAGATGAGGTCAAGCTGGATACAGATCAGCAGAAAGTCAGCTACGTGCTGGGTTACCAGGCAGGTGCCCAGATGAAGCAACAAAATATGAATGTTGACTTTGATACCTTGACCAAAGCGATCAAGGATGGGTTGGACGGTGCTACCCCGCGTCTGGCAGGTGAACAGGCGGCGGAAGTCATGCGGAAATTCCAGGCAGATCAGAGGGCGCAGCAGGTGAAGATCGGAGAGGACAATGCCAAGGCTGGAGCTGCCTTTTTAGCTGAAAACAAGGGTAAACCCGGGGTGGTGACACTTGAAAACGGGTTGCAGTACAAGATCATTAAAGAGGGAACAGGCAATACGCCAAAAGCGACAGACAGCGTAAGCGTTCATTACCGAGGTACGCTGATTGATGGCAAGGAGTTTGACAGCTCGTACAGCCGTGGTGAACCCACCAGCTTCCCTGTCAATCGTGTTATTCCAGGTTGGACCCAGATTCTCCAGCTGATGAAAGAGGGTGCAAAATGGCAGGCCTTCATTCCATCTGAACTGGCCTATGGTGCGCAAGGTGCTGGCGGCAATATTGGCCCGAACTCTACGCTGATATTTGATATTGAGCTGATCAAGATCAACTAAACGACGGCTATGGCCGGGGTTGCAGCGACTGACCCCGGCCTTTCTCTATCTGAGCCCCCCCATTGCCTGGCTTTTCCCTCATCTAAAAACATCATACCTGCTATAGTTGCAGTCAATCAGACTGATCTGGGAGAATCAACCCGATCTATTTCTTATAATAATTGGAGGCGGAAATGACTGAATTCTCAGCAGATTATCTGAAAGCACTTGAAATTGGACGGCCACCCAATGTGGTTAAGCTGTTTCCCCACTCTAAGGCGTTACTGGTAAGTGGAAAGGTCATTGATCGAGCCATGCTGGCAAAGGGCAATGCGATAACCATTGCCGCCAATGGACGCAACAGCTTTGCAGTACGCGGAACCTTGAGAGCCGCACAACATGCCAATGCAGCGGTCATTATCGAGATTGCAAAGTCCGAAGGCGGCGCAAATGCATACTGTCCCGTAAGCCTCTGGAACATGGCTCGCCAGACCGATGCCTACTGTAACGAGATGGGGATTACCATCCCGGTAGCCATCCATGCCGACCACTATGGCATCAAGGGTGATGCCGATATCGAGAGGGCAAAAACCGAGATTCCCTCCATGTTTGATGCTGGCATCACCTCCATTGCCATTGATGCCTCACATCTGCCGGATGCTGATAATCTCAACGCAAGTATTGAACTGAATCCACTCTTTCCCGTCTGGGCCGGCTATGAAACAGAGGTGGGTGAGATCAAAGGCAAGCATGGCCTCTCAACCGCAGAAGAGGCGCTGTTTCTGATCCAGGGTCTCAATGCGCATGACATCCACCCGGACTGGATTGCACTCAACAATGGTACATCGCACGGGCTTGAGGCCAGTGATGCGGGCATCCAGGTCGACCTGACCGCAGAGATCCACAGCGCACTGGCACCGTATAAGGTCTCGGGCGCGCAGCATGGCACCTCGGGTAACAGCTCGGAGCGTCTGCGAGAGATTGCGGCAAAGACCCTGACGACCAAGGCCAATGTGGCGACTGCGCTACAGATGATCTCCTGGGGGGTTGAGGTCAATGACTACGGCAATGCCATCCTGGATGAGAATGAGCAGTTCATCAAAATCAAAGGCGAAGGTGTGGAGGAGGCTGTCTGGGCCGAGATGGTGGCCTATGCGGATGCAAAAGGGTTAAAGAAGGGTGACTATAAAAAGCTCAACCTCCCGTTCGAGAATCGCCTGCTGGGTCAACCCGCAGAGATTCGTGAACGGATGGTTCAGCGGGTAGAGGATTTCGTCTATACCCTGCTGGTCGACGTATTCAATGCCAGGGATACTGCGCCACTTGCCATTGATCTGATATTGAAAGCGGGCTCCTATGATGTGGGTGTAAAGGGTACGGTGATTGAAGACCCTGCTGAATGGACACCGGAGAAGATCGTAGAAAAAGGCGCTGCGATTGATTCAGACAAAGGGCCGGAAGGCGATTGGGATGACTGACAGTTGGCTATGGCTATGGCAATGACCGGTCACTGTTGCTTCAAATATAAAACAGCCCGCTTTGGCGGGCTGTTTTATTGAGTTCAGGATTTACAACCAATCAGCTCAATCTGATAACCATCAGGGTCTTCCAGAAATGCAATGATGGTGGTACCTGCATTCATGGGGCCAGCCTCGCGGATAATCTTTCCACCCTGTTTTTTCATGGCTTCACAGGCCTGATAGACATCATCGACCTCAATGGCAATGTGGCCAAACCCATTGCCCAGGTCGTAGCTCTCCTCCCCCCAGTTATAGGTAAGTTCAAGCAGCGTGTTTTTTGACTCTTCTCCGTAACCGAGAAAGGCTAGGGTGAACTTGCCATCGGGGTACTCTTTACGGCGCAGCTCTCTCATGCCCAGCACCTCGGTGTAGAACTGAACCGACCTTTCGAGGTCGCCAACGCGCAGCATGGTGTGAAGAATACGCATCAGCTTAAACCTTGTAGTAGTCGCGATACCATTCAACAAAATGCGCAATCCCCTCTTCAACCGAGGTATTGGGTTTGTAGCCGGTATCGTTGATGAGATCTGTTACATCTGCATAGGTGTCGGGGACATCGCCGGGTTGCAGGGGCAGCAGGTTTTTCTCGGCTTTTTTGCCCAGGCACTCTTCCAGCACTTCGATATAGCGCAGCAACTCAACCGGGCTGTTGTTACCAATATTGTAGATGCGGTATGGGGCCAGGCTGGTGGCGGGGTCTGAGGCATCGCCGCTCCACTCCGGGTTTGGAGGGGCGGCTTGATCCAGCACCCGGATCACACCTTCTACGATATCGTCAACATAGGTAAAGTCACGTCGGTGGTTGCCGTAGTTGAATACATCGATAGGTTTACCCGCCAGTATGCTTTTGGTGAACATAAACAGCGCCATGTCGGGTCGCCCCCAAGGGCCGTAAACGGTAAAAAAACGCAGCCCGGTGGTGGGCAGATCATAGAGATGGCTATAGGTGTGTGCCATAAGCTCGTTGGCTTTCTTGCTTGCGGCATAGAAACTCAATGGATGGTCAACATTGTGATGCACAGAGAAGGGCATGTTGGTGTTGGCACCATAGACCGAGCTACTGGAGGCATAGACCAGATGCTCGATGCCATTATGCCTGCACCCTTCAAGAATGTTGGCAAAGCCCAGTACGTTGCTGTCAATATAGGCCAGCGGGTTCTCCAGTGAGTAGCGAACACCGGCCTGTGCTGCGAGATTAACCACGCGATCCGGCTTGTGCTTTTTGAACAGTTCAGCAATGCTTTCACGATCCTCCAGGTTGAGCCGGATATCGGTGAAGTTGCTGTGATTCTCAATGCGTGCCAAGCGAGCTTTTTTTAGATTCACATCGTAATAGTCATTCAGGTTGTCCAGACCGATGACTTCATCACCTCGATTGAGGAGCCTGAGTGAGAGGGCAGACCCAATAAAACCTGCACTGCCTGTAACCAATACTTTCATTATTGCTCCAGATTAAAGACGGCCATCTACGTCGGCTGCCGGGAGGGTGTTTTTAACATCAAACAGCACGCCCCCAGGTTTGCAGAAAGCGCGGATTTTCTTGCTGCCCATGGCTTCGAACTCTTGGTGTGCGACGGCCAGAATGACGGCGTCATAGTGGTTGCTTTGAGGCTGTTGGGTCAGTTGAATGCCGTATTCATCTTCCGCTTCGCTGCTATTCACCCAGGGGTCATGTGTATCAACATTGGCCTCATAATCATCCAGCTCTGCCAGAATATCCACTACGCGCGTATTGCGCAGATCCGGGCAGTTCTCCTTAAAGGTCAGGCCAAGCACCAGTATGTTGCTCCCCTTGATCTGTATGCCTCGCTTGATCATAAGTTTAATCACGCAGTTGGTGATATAGACGCCCATCTCATCATTGATGCGCCGTCCGGCAAGAATGATTTCAGGGTTATAGCCAATGGCTTGTGCTTTGTGGGTCAGATAGTAGGGGTCGACACCGATGCAATGGCCGCCGACCAGCCCAGGTTTGAAGGGCAGGAAGTTCCACTTGGTGCCGGCTGCCTCGAGCACTTCGTCCGTGTCGATGCCCAGGCGGTTGAAGATAATGGCCAGCTCATTGATCAGTGCAATGTTGACATCGCGTTGGGTATTTTCAATCACCTTGGCCGCCTCCGCCACCTGAATACTGCTGGCCTTGTGGGTGCCGACGGTGATGACACGCCGGTAGATCGCATCAACATAATCAGCTGTTTCTGGTGTAGAGCCAGAGGTGACTTTTAATATGTTGGTAACGCGATGCTCCTTGTCACCGGGGTTGATGCGCTCCGGGCTGTAGCCGACAAAGAAATCCTGGTTGAATTTGAGCCCGGAACCCTGCTCAAGTATAGGGACACAGACCTCCTCGGTGGCACCTGGGTAGACGGTGGATTCAAAGACCGCCACATCACCGGGCTGGATCAATTTACTGAGCGTCTGTGTGGCGCCAATCAGAGGGGAGAGGTCGGGTCTTTTATATTCATCAATGGGTGTAGGAACGGTGATGATATAGAGATTGCAATCGCGCAGCCCTTCGGGCTGGTCAGTAAAACTCAACTGTTTGGCCTGTTGAAGCTCAGCTGGATCAACTTCCAGTGTGCTGTCCTTTCCCTCTTTAAGTTCTGTAATACGAGTGCTGTTGTTGTCCAGGCCAAGGGTTGGAAGGATCTTCCCAAACTCTACCGCAAGAGGCAGCCCGACATAGCCAAGGCCAATAATGCCGATTTTTGTATTATTCATATCAAACATGCTGGAACCTGTTATTTGTTAAGTTGTTGTATCAGATTTAAAATCAATATCTTTCTGGTATTGCGTATCCGGTTTGATTTTACTTGCCCCTCTGCTTCATGGTTCTTAATGCCGTGGTCTTGTATACTCTTTGGGGCATTTAATACCTCTCCTACTAAAAATTTCTACAGCCCAATGCATGAGGCATTTATTATCTGATGATCAGACTGTTTGGACATTATATATCAAGACACTTCCTGCTGCTTGGAGCCGTTGAGTTGGTACTGTTTTTTTTGGCACTGTTCGCCGGGTACTTTGTGTTGTACCCATTAGAGCAGCTCCAGCGGGCGATAGATGAGCAGCATCTACTTGTAGTCGCGGTACTGTTTGCGGTTGTAATGTTGATCTCAATGGTCTCGATGGGAGCCTACCAGCGCGGCCTTCAGGATAGAGCCGATCTTATTTTGCGCACCGGCTTGGCTTTTCTATTTGCCTCAATGGCTTCAACCCTGGCTTTTTTTACCTTCCCTGAGCTATCACTTGGACGCGGTGTCTTTGCTATTGCACTGCTCTTCTCTTTTGTCATGGTGCTGCTGGTAAGAGAGATCTATATTCATATCGCCGGGGCAGAGGCCTTTAAACACAGACTGCTGGTACTGGGAACCGGGAAAAATGCCAAGCTGATACATGATCTGGAAGACACGGGGGTTGGTTTTTCCATAGCAAAATTCCTCCACCTGCATGATAAGGATGATGTCGTTCCCAAGTCGCGACAGATAGAGTTGAGCGACTCCCTGCTGGCATTGGCTTTTAAGGAGGGGATTGATGAGATTGTAGTGGCCGTCGATGATCGGCGTCGGCGTCTCCCTGTGGATGATATTATTGATTGCAAGATGAGTGGCATTCGTGTCTATGACCTGCTGGGGTTTCTGGAGAAGGAGACCGCCTGTATCAACATAGATCTCCTCTACCCAAGCTGGATTCTATTTTCAGGGGGCTTCAACATGGGGGGATTTGCCAAGTACGGCAAACGCCTGCTGGATATTGTTGTGAGCATTTTTATGCTGATCTGTTTGACCCCCGTTATGCTGCTGGTGGCCATTGCAAGCCTGATTGATTCACGCTTTCGAGACCCGGTTTTTTTCAAACAGGTTCGGGTGGGGCAAAATGGAAAACCCTTTAACGTCTACAAGTTCAGAAGCATGCGCACCGATGCCGAGGCAGATGGTGTTGCACGTTGGGCAACCAAAAATGATTCACGAGTGACCGGGCTTGGGCGCATGATGCGCAAGACAAGATTGGATGAGCTGCCACAACTGGTGAATGTTTTGCTGGGTGATATGAGCATGGTAGGCCCACGCCCGGAACGGCCGGAATTTGTGGATCAGCTATCCAAGGATATCCCTTACTATCATGAGCGCCATCGCATGAAACCTGGCGTAACAGGCTGGGCTCAATTGCGATATCCGTATGGTGCGACAGCATATGATGCCCAGCGCAAGCTGGAGTATGACCTTTACTATGTGAAAAATGCCAGCCTCTTCCTGGATTTGAATGTACTGATTCAGACCGTTGAGGTGGTGTTGTTTGGCAAGGGTGCGCAATAGCGCTAAAAACCTTTACCATGAATATGCCTCCATACAATGTTTGAATTTGGGGTCTTAGGCTACTCAGCCGCCGCGCTCGCCTTCCTGGTCTTTGCCATACTGCTGTCAACCAGTTGGCGGGGCAAAACGCAAGGTGGAATGCTGCTGCTGGCAACAGTGATTACATCGATATGGGCCGCAATCTTAGCCATACAGGCCGCCTATCAGGTCATACCTGTGGCACTGGTTTGGGCTGTAGAGGTATTACGCGCGCTGGCATGGTTGGTCTTCCTGATAAGCCTGCTACTACCACCGCCTGGACAACGAAGCCGATACGCCAGCTATTTAAAGACGCTACGGAGAGTGGTTTTTCTCCTTTGCCTCCTCCTGGTACTTCCCTTTGATGACCTCCTGCTGTTTAACACTGAGATCCCATATCTTAATCTTGGCTTTGATCTAAGATTTTTAGGCCAGGTATTACTTGCATTATGCGGTGTGGTTCTGGTTGAGCAGCTGTTCCGAAATACCCCTGCCGATGAGCGATGGGGCATAAAATATCTCTGCCTGGGTCTTGGCGGCATATTTGTATTCGATTTTTATCTCTTTTCAGATGCCCTGCTGTTCAGACGGATTGATGGTGACATCTGGTACGCCAGAGGCGCTGTCAATGCCTTGATCGTGCCACTGATCGCGGTGGCCTCTGCGCGCAACCCCCAGTGGTCCGTTGACCTGTTTGTCTCCCGACAAATGGTCTTCCACACCACCTCAATATTCGGTGCCGGTCTCTACATGCTGCTGATGGCGGTGGCGGGCTACTACATCAAGCTCTATGGTGGAGAGTGGGGGACAATACTCCAGATCACCTTTATATTCGCAGCCGCTATAGGGCTGCTTGCAATCCTCCTCTCAGGCTCTTTACGAGCCAGGGTAAAGGTCTTCTTAAACAAGCACTTCTTTAACTATCGCTACGACTATCGTGAAGAGTGGCTGCGCCTGATACAGGTTCTGTCAGGTGAAGGGGAGGATAGACCCCTGCAAGAGCGGGCCATATCAGCGATAGCAGGTATCGTTGAAAGCCCAGGCGGCCTGCTCTGGTTGCGAGAGGGCAAAGGGGCGTACAGCAATGTGGCCTGTTGGAATCTGCCAGAGGTTGGTGTGCAGGGTAGTTCAGGGCTGGAATCATTAATGGCGTTTTTCAAGCAACGGCAGTGGGTGGTCAACCTCGAAGAGTATCTTGAAAACCCCTCGTTTTATACCGATTTAGAGCTGCCAGACTGGTTACTGAAGATGGAGCGTGCATGGCTGCTGGTTCCACTGTTGCATGATGCAAAGCTACAGGGGTTTGTCGTGCTGGCGACCCCCCGGGCGCAGCATGCCCTGAATTGGGAGAATATGGATCTGCTCAAAACCGCAGGCTGTCAGGTTGCCAGTTATCTGGCGTTAAACAGAACCGCTACCGCTTTGGCAGAGGCCCAGCAGTTTGAAGGGTTCAACCGGCTGTCGGCATTTGTGATCCATGATCTGAAAAATCTGATTGCGCAACTCTCCTTGGTTACAAAGAATGCAGTCCGCCATAAAAACAACCCTGAATTTATTGATGATGCCATGCAGACCATTGATAATTCTGTATCTAAAATGAGCCGCTTAATGGCACAGATGCGCAGTGCCATGCCGGGAGACAGCCGATCCCGGATTGAGCTCAATGCCATGCTTCGTGATCTGATCCTGGAACGCTCCAGTCAGACCCCGGTGCCAGTATTCAACGGGGTGAACGAAGAGATTGTGATTCTTGCCGATAGAGATCGCATGGGCGCGGTCTTTGGGCATGTCATACAGAATGCCCAGGATGCAACGCCAGCGGATGGGCGTGTTGAGATCAGGCTGCATTCTGCATCCGGGCAGGCTATAGTGGAGGTGCGTGATACAGGCCTGGGTATGGATGAGGCCTTTATCAGAGAACGCCTCTTCCGCCCATTTGACTCGACCAAAGGTCTGACTGGCATGGGGATAGGGGCCTACGAGTGCCGTGAATTTGTAAATGACATTGGCGGACAGGTACTTGTCTCCAGCACCCCAGGTGTTGGAACCCTCTTCACGATGGTGTTGCCATTGGCACCGCTTGCGTTCACTGAAAAACCAAAGGGAAAAACTTGAACGACAGAGCCAAAAAACTGCTTATTGTTGAAGATGATCCAGGGCTACAGAGCCAACTGCGCTGGAGTTTCGAAGGCTTTGAGATTGAGGTGGCAGCGGATCGAGCTACAGCACTTGCCCAGCTGCGCAGGTTTGAACCCAGCGTCGTCACCCTTGACCTCGGGCTGCCCCCAGACCCTGGGGGAACCAGCGAGGGCTTTGCAACGCTGCAGGAGATACTGGCACTGGCTCCAGATACCAAGATTATTGTCGTTACCGGGCATAACGACCGTACGAATGCGGTCAGAGCTATCGGGTTGGGTGCCTACGACTTTTATGAAAAGCCGATAGATCCGGATCTCTTAAATCTGATTTTGGAGCGAGCAGTACGGCTCCACCATCTGGAACAACAGAATCGCCAGTTAGAGCGGCAGCAGGCTGCCATGCCACTGGATGGCTTGATTGCGGCAAGCCCTCAGATGCTAAAGGTCTGCCGCTCCATAGAAAAGCTGGCACCCACCAATGTATCGACACTGATACTGGGCGAAAGTGGCACAGGCAAAGAGGTGCTGGTAAAGGCACTGCACAGTCTAAGTGACCGCTCCAACAAACGGCTGGTCGCCATCAACTGCGCGGCAATCCCAGAGAACCTGCTGGAGAGCGAACTGTTTGGCTATGAAAAAGGTGCCTTTACCGGGGCGGCAAAAACAACGGTTGGCAAGATTGAGCATGCCGATGGAGGGATGCTTTTTTTAGATGAGATTGGTGACCTGCCACTTCCACTTCAGGCAAAACTGCTGCGTTTTCTACAAGAGAGAGTGATTGAACGCGTGGGTGGCCGACGTGAAATTGAGGTTGATGTACGGGTAGTGTGCGCTACCCACCAGAACCTGCTTGAACAGATCAAAAAGGGGGGGTTTCGGGAAGATCTCTACTACCGCGTGAATGAAGCCACAATTGTGGTGCCGCCTCTGCGCGAGAGAGAGGGGGATGCCGTGGTGTTGGCGCGCGCTTTTTTGCAACATTTCATACAAGAGTTAAAACTGCCTGCACGGGAGCTTTCCAAAGCAGCTTTAGAGGCGATTGAAAATTATGGGTGGCCGGGGAATGTGCGCGAACTTGAAAATCGAGTCAAACGTGCCCTGGTTATGGCCGATGAGATGCAGATAACGCCTGATGATCTTGAGCTTGCAGAGCTGGAGGCTGAAGTAGCGCCTTTCAATCTGCGTGAAGTGAGAGAGGAGGCAGAGCGCAGGGCGGTTCTGCGAGCACTTAACCATACGAACAATAACGTATCGCGCACAGCGGATATGTTGGGCGTGACGCGACCAACGCTCTACAATCTGGTGCGCAAATATAAACTTGAAATCTGACTGGATTGACAGATTGTTAACTTTGGAAGGTAAGCACAAATGATAAAGCACGCCATGCCGTGGCATAGATGCATCCTGTTTGTAGTGATCTTCATGTTTTCTGCGGCTCTGCTGGCAGCGCCCAATGTGCAGGAGCATGTAGATAAAGCTGAAAAATACCTGGCGGAAGGGGAGGTGAGGTCAGCGGTTATCGAGCTGAAAAATGCACTGCAGCGTGAGCCAATGCATGTGGATGCCCGAATCATGTTGGGCAACATCTATCTTAAAACGGGTGATGCAGCTTCGGCTGAGAAGGAGTTTCGGCGTGTGGCCAAGCTGCATGTCACTCAGGAAAGATGGCTAAAAGAGATGGGGCATGCACTGCTGCTACAGAGAAAATATAAGGAGGCGCTTGAAACCGTAAAACCGGACGCTGGCGAATCTGACAGCTTCAAAGCAGAGCTATGGATCATAAGAGGGTTGGCCAATCAGGGGCTTGGAAAACTGGAGCAGGCTGAAAAAGCCTACAAAGAGTCACGCAAGCTGGATCCGGAAAACAACTCATCATTGATCGCCATGGCTCAGCTGGCACTGAAAAGAGGTCAGCGTGAAGAGGCGATGGTCTTGGTTAGCCAGGTGCTAGAGAAGGATCCAGAAAACATCCGGGCACTTATGATTCGTGGAGACCTGGCACGGCAGGCGCGCAAGCTCGATCAAGCAGAAGATGACTTCACAAAAATCATCGCCATCAACCCAAAACACCTGCAGGCTCGCCTGGTCAGGGCGACGATCCGCCTGGCAAAAGGTGAGTTCGACCGCGTTCCTGAAGATCTGGATATTGTAGAGAAGCAATTTCCAAACAGCCCGGCTGCGCAATATTTAAGAGCCCTGCTGGCGTTTCAGAGCAAAGAGTATGATAGGGCTGCGGAGCTGCTGCAACTGGCTCTGCGCAATAACCCCGATCACATCCAGAGCCAGTGGTTATACGGAATGACCAGTTACGCAAAGGGTGATCTGGAGACTGCCGTGAAATACCTGGCGGGTGTTGTCGCTGCAATGCCTGAGAATATCCAGGCGGTTAAACTTTTGGCAGCAGCCAGAATGAAGCTCAAGCAGCCAAAATCGGCCATTGAGGTGCTTGAGCAGGCGCTGATAAAGCATGCCAAAGACCCACAGCTAATGGCGCTGTTGGGTAGCGCCTATCTGCACAGTGGTGAGCAGGAGAAGGGTGCAGAGATGTTGAGCAAGGCCATCGCCATCGAGCCTGATCTGGCGATATTGCGCACAGAGCTGGCGATGAGTCTGCTGGCACAAGGTGAAACAGAAGAGGCGATAACGGAGCTGAAATCCGCAGTGGATCTGGGGCAGGGCGTGGTTCAGGCAGATATCTTGCTGGTGCTCTCCCACCTTCAGAAAAAGGAGTATGAAAAGGCGCTGACGGCAAGCAAGGCGCTGGAGAAAAAGATGCCGGAAAGCCCGATACCGTTCAACCTGACGGGACTGGCATACCTCTATAAAGGCGATACCCAACTGGCATCAAAGCAATTTAACAGGGCGCTGGCCATCGACCCGGATTTTTTTACCGCAGAGATGAATCTGGTTCGAATAGATTTTGCCAACAAAGACAGCGAGGCCATGGAACGGCGCTATAAAAGCATCCTGTCGAGATCAGAAAAACACCTTGGTGCACTGCTGGGAATGGCCGATCTGGCAGCAAAAAAAGGCGAGAATGAAGAGGTTGAAAAGTGGTTGAAAAAGGCCTATCAACTGAATTCTGAGGCGTCTCAGCCAGGCATAGCGTTGGCTCGCTACTATTTGAACCTGAAAAAACCGCTCAAGGCATTGTCATTGGCCAATGCGCTGTCACAAAAATTCTCCAAGGATTCAAATGTACTGAAAACCGTTGCTGATGTGCAATTGGCCGCAGGCGAGGTCAACAGCGCTATTCGTAACTATGAGATCCTGACGCAACAGCAAGCCACAGCCCCTGGTGCGTGGCTGCTGTTGGCGCGTGCCCAGTTAAGGGGAGATGAGCAAAGGAATGCCCGGGCAAGCTTACAGCGGGCACTAAAGCTGAAAGGGGATTTTACCCAGGCCAGGATCATACTGGCGGGAGTGGAGCTGAGAAGCCGTAACTATGATGAGGCCTCGAGGCAGGCAGATTGGATCATAAAAAACCACCCGGAACTGTCCGCAGGCTATGAGATAAGCGCAGCGGTATTTCAAAACAGAAAGCAGCCAGAAAAAGCACTGGAGCAGTATGAAAAAGGGTATAAGGTGCAGCCCTCTGCCCGGCTTGCCACCATGCTTGCCAGACAATATAGCGCTGTTGGCAAGCCAGAAAAAGCGGTTGCAACACTGAATGACTGGTTAAAGGAAGAGCCTGAAAACATTGCCGTACTGAGCATGCTGGGGATGCAATACCAGTCGATGAAACAGGATGCCGAGGCGATCAGCGCCTATCAAAAGGTGCATGAGCTGGCTCCGGAAAATCTATTGGTACTCAATAATCTGGCGTGGCTTTATCAGACCAAAGGCGATAAAAGGGCCTTGATACTGAGTAAAAAGGCCTACGAACTGGCACCAGAAACCCCTGAGATCGTCGATACCTATGGGTGGATACTGGTGAAGTTTGGCGAGCAGGAGAGGGGGTTGCAGATGCTGCAACAGGCCTTTGTAAGCGCCCCGACGAACCCTGAGATCGGTTACCATGTCGCCTATGCCCTGCATAAGGTAGGGCGTGTGGAAGAGGCTCAAAAGATGCTGAAGAGAAACCTCCGGGATCACCCTAAATCAGCCGTTGTACAGGAGGTAAAGCAGCTGCTCAACCAGCTTAAATAGTGCTCATTCGGGAACACCGTTTTTTACCATGAAGAGCATGAAGCAGATAAAGATAATCAAGCTGTTAACTTCATCTGCTTTATGCTCTTCATGGTAAATGGTAATGTATTAGTTTCTGGATGGGCACTAAACAGCAATTGAGCATCAGGGCAGAGAGACAGGTATTGCTGGTTGCCAGTGCTCTGCCCGGTGTTCTGCCACGATAGCCGTATAGATGCCACCCCGCACATTGAATTCAGCCGTCAGCCGCATGAATCGTGGTTGTGTTGCCGCTACCAGATCTTGCAGAATCTGGTTGGTCACCGCCTCATGAAAGGCCCCTTCATCACGAAATGCCCACACATAGAGCTTTAGTGATTTCAGCTCTACACAGAGCTGGTCAGGGATATACTCAACGGTAAGCTCAGCAAAATCCGGCTGGCCGGTCTTTGGGCAGAGGCAGGTAAACTCAGGCACCTGGATACGAATGGTGTAATCAGTTATTTGCTGCGGGTTTTCAAAGGTTTCCAGAGACTTGCCGGGTTGAGATGACATGCTAGTGATCCGTTGAGTAGGGTTTTGGAGAGGCGATTATACGGGGTCTTGTGAAACACGAAAACCGGCTTCTTTTGAAATCACAAAAATAAAAACAATTCGCAATGAAATCATAAAGATAGAGTGTTGCTTCCGATGGAGATGTTTGCATTTGAACGGCTTGTATCCTGCTCCAGCTGCCTGTATCTTAGCGCCCTATGCGTCTGGAAAAAATAAAGCTGGCGGGCTTCAAATCCTTTGTTGATCCTACCCATGTTCCCATGCCCGGTAATCTGGTGGGCGTCGTGGGGCCAAATGGCTGTGGAAAATCCAACGTTATTGATGCAGTGCGTTGGGTGATGGGCGAAAGTTCAGCCAAGCATCTGCGTGGCGAATCCATGGCAGATGTGATCTTCAATGGCTCCACCTCGCGCAAACCGGTGGGTACAGCCGCAGTCGAGCTGCTGTTCGATAACAGTGATGGCGGTGCCGGAGGGCAGTATGCACACTACACCCAGATATCGGTCAAGCGTCACGTCTCCCGTGATGGGCAATCCCTCTACTACCTGAATGGCGTACGCTGCCGCAGACGCGACATCACCGACCTCTTCCTGGGTACAGGGCTGGGGCCACGCAGCTACTCCATCATTGAACAGGGGACAATCTCCAGGCTTATAGAGGCGCGCCCGGAAGAGCTGCGCCACTTTCTGGAAGAGGCAGCGGGCATATCAAAGTACAAAGAGCGGCGGCGGGAGACCGAAAACCGGATCCGGCATACCCGCGAGAACCTCGAGCGGCTCAATGATCTGCGCGAAGAGATTGCCAAACAGCTGCAACACCTCAAACGCCAGGCCGCCACTGCAGAGCGATACAAGATTCTAAAACAGGAAGAGCGCCGCCTGAAGGCCGAGTTGCTGGTGTTGCGCTGGAGCAGCTTTGATAAAAGCCTGCAACAGCAGGATAGAGCCATTGCAGAACAGGAGACAGCGCTGGAAGCCGTCGTGGCAAAACAGCGGCGGCAGGAGGCCGAGATCGAGCAGCAGCGGGAAGATCACATCTGCGCCAATGACCACTTCAACAAGGTGCAGGCCGAATTCTACAGCGTAGGTGCCGAAATCTCCCGGTTGGAACAGGCCATCCAATATGCCAGAGACGCGCGCCACCAGCATGAACATGACCTTGAGCAGGCGGAAGAGGCTCTGGCTGAAGCCAGCAACCATCGTCAGCAGGATGAGCAGAGCCTGAAAGCACTCCGCCAGATTCTGACGGAGGATGAGCCCAAATTGCAGGCTGCCCGCAGCCATGAAAAAATGGCTGCTGAGCAGCTGGCCGAAGCCGAACAGGCCATGCAGAACTGGCAAAACGAATGGGACAGCTTTAACCAAAGATCCACCGAACCGGCCCAGGCCGCCCAGGTCGAGCGCACCCGCATCAACCACCTGGAGCAACAAGAGCAGCAACTCTCGCAACGCATGGAGCGCCTGAACAGTGAGCTGAGGCAACTGGATGATTCACAGCTGCACCAGGAGATCTTGCAGCTGGAGCAACAGGCAGAAGAGGGGCAGGGAGAGATAGGCAAACGGCAACAGCAGCTGACCCAGCGGATTGCCCAGCTGGGCGAGATGAGAGAGGCCAATGCCCGCTCTGCCCACAAACTCGACCAGCTGCGTGAACAGCAACAGATGACCCGGGGGCGACAGGCCTCACTTGAAGCACTGCAACAGGCGGCGCTGGGCAAGCAGGAGACAGCCGTAGTGGAGTGGCTGGAGGCGCGTGAACTGGCCAATGCCACCCGCCTGGCCGAACGGCTGGATGTAGCGCCAGAGTGGCAACACGCCGTGGAGACCGTGCTGGGCTATCATCTACAGGCAGTATGTGTCGATGCCTTCTCCGATCTGGCGGCCAGCCTCCAGGCGCTGCACAACGGCACGCTGACCCTGTTCGATACCACAGAAAAGAGAACCCCCAAAAGAGCCGAAGACTATGCGGAACGCCTCATCTCCAGGGTCAGCTCCCCCTGGCCCCTGCATGACCTGCTGGGCAGTGTACGGCTGGCAGAAGATCTTGCTCAGGCTCTTACACTGCGGGAGAGCCTGGCAGAATACGAATCCATCATCACCCGTGATGGCATCTGGATAGGACGCAACTGGCTGCGCATGGCACAGGAGAGAGATGAAAAATCCGGTGTGCTGGCGAGAGAGGATGAACTACGGCAGATCGCTGCCGAGCTAAAGCAGACGGGTGCAGAGATAGAGCAGCAGACCGCTGACTTTGAGCAGGGCCAGCAGCAGTTGAGAGAGATAGAACAGTCCCGGGAGCGGATTCAGCGCCAGCTTGATGAGGCCAACCGAAGAGCGGCAGGCATTCGTGCTGTACTGGGGAGCAAGCGGGTAAAGGCTGACCACCTGAGCGCCCGGCGCAAGGCCATTGGCCAGGAGGCGGCTGAGGTAGGCCGCCAGATCAGCGTCGATAGAGAGGAGCTGGAGCGTGCCAAAAGCAGCCTGCACCATGCGCTGGAGAAGATGGAGACACTGGCACAACAGCGCCAGCTGCTGATCGAGCAGCGTGACAGCCTGCGCACCGTGTTATCAGAGAAGCGGGATGCAGCGAACCAGCGGCGAAACCAGGCACACGAGCTTGCACTCAAGATAGAGGCGGTGCGTTCATCCAGCCAATCGCTGATCCAGGGATTGGAACGCATGGCGACACAGCTGAGCCAACTGAGCCACCGCCGGGAGGAGCTTAAAGCCAACCTGAGCAAAGGTGCCGAGCCACTGGCTGAGCAGAGCCAACAGCTTGAACAGCAGCTGGAAGCGCGCATCAGGATCGAGGCGCAGCTGGCCAAGGCGCGTGAAGCAATGGAGGGGATAGAGCAGAAACTGCGGCAACTGGAACAGGATCGAGGCCAGTCCGAAGAGGTGGTACAGCGGGAGCGCACCCGGCTGGATCAGAGCCGGCTGAAGCGACAAGAGGTGTTGATACGTGGCAAAACCGTAGAGGAGCAGCTGAACGAAACAGGTTTCAGCCGCGATCAGTTGATCGACGAGCTGGCCGATGAGGCCACCGAGGCGCAATGGCTTGAACAGGTGGAGCGGATGGAACTGCGCATCCGCCGGCTGGGTGCAATCAACCTGGCTGCCATCGATGAATTTCAGGAGCAGTCCGAGAGGATGGAGTATCTCGATGCCCAGCATGCAGATGTGACAGAGTCACTGGAGACGCTGGAGCGCGCCATCCGCAAGATCGACAAAGAGACCCGCACCCGCTTTAAAGAGACCTTTGATAAGGTCAATACCGGCATTCAGGATATGTTCCCCAAACTGTTTGGTGGCGGCCATGCCTACCTGGAGCTGACCGGGGATGATCTGCTGGACACCGGCGTCACCGTTATGGCGCGCCCGCCCGGAAAGCGTAACAGCAGCATCCAGCTGCTCTCGGGTGGTGAAAAGGCATTGACAGCAGTGGCGCTGGTCTTTTCAATATTTAAACTGAACCCCGCCCCCTTTTGCATGCTGGATGAGGTGGATGCGCCGCTGGATGATGCCAATGTCGGTCGCTTCTGCGAACTGGTCAAGAGCATGTCCACGCAGGTTCAGTTCATCTTTATCACCCATAACAAGATCACCATGGAGATTGCCCATCAACTCATCGGCGTCACCATGAACGAACCGGGCGTATCCCGGCTGGTGTCGGTCGATGTTGAGGAGGCTGCCAAGTTGGCGGCCCTGTAGCAACGGGAGGCGCTTTGCAGGCACCTCCATTACATATTGAGTGAGACAAATGGAAGCTGATTTTCTACGCCTGATTCTATTTCTTGCTGGCATCGCTGTGGTGCTGATGGTCTATTTCTGGGAGCGGCACAAGCGTGTCAATGCGCAGCTGCATGCAATTCGAAATGCACAACCGCAAACCGACAAGAGCGATGCAGAGACCGAAGCCGAAAAATGGGTGGTTACCGACGAGTATCAAGCTGATGCAGCGCCAGAGCTCGAAGCACCCAGGGAGGGTGAACCCGCTAAGCCACCCCAGCCTGAGGATGTGGATGAGTTGTCACGCGAGCTGGATCAGCTGAGTGAACTGGTGGCCGAGGAGTCGCGGCTGGATCATGCAGAGCAGATGCCACTTTTTTCCACAGATGATACGGAAGAGCCACCTCCGGCGGCGGGCAGCGCCGACTCCAAGGTCATTGTGATCAATATCGTATCGCAGCGGGCAGGCTTCAATGGGGAAGATATTTTAACTGCGGCAGCAGATGCCGGCCTGGAACCTGGCGAAATGGATATCTTCCACTACAGCCACGAGGCGCATGGATCAAGGAAGAGCACATTTTGCATGGCCAGCATGGTAGAACCCGGCACCTTTCCACTGGATGGAATGGATCAGTTTGTAACCCCAGGGTTGGCGCTGTTTCTGCAAATATCAGGTGGGCAGGGCGGTGTGGCGCAGTATGATGAGATGCTGAAGCTGGCCGAAAAGCTGGCAGAGCAGCTGGACGGTGAGCTACAGGATGCCACACACTCCACCCTCACCCGTCAGGTGGTTGAATTTCAGCGTGAAGAGATCGTGGAGTTCCAGCGCCGCCAAATGCTGGCAAAAAGCGGCCGATGACCCCGCACAAAGCAGAGGCAAAGGCGCGTATTGCGCAGCTGCATGCCGAAATCAACCGCCACAACTACCGCTACTATTCGCTGGATGACCCGCTGATTTCCGATGCGGAATATGACCAGCTCATGCGAGAGCTTCAGCAGCTGGAGCAACGGTTTCCAGAGCTCATCACCCCCGACTCACCCACACAGCGGGTGGGTGCCGAGCCACTGGATCGTTTTGGCGAGGTGCATCATCGGCTGCCCATGCTCTCCCTGGAAAATGCCTTCTCTGATACAGAGCTGAAGGAGTTTGATCGGCGTGTCAGGGCGCGCCTGAAAACAGATGAAGAGCTGATCTACGCCGCCGAGCCAAAGCTGGATGGCCTGGCCATCAGCCTGCGTTACGAAGATGGAGTGCTGGTGCAGGCGGCCACACGGGGTGATGGCAACCGGGGTGAAGATGTGACCCTGAATGTACGAACCATCCCCTCGGTTCCACTCGCACTGCTGGGCAGCGGCTGGCCTGCAATCCTGGAGGTACGCGGCGAGGTCTATATGCCAAAGTCCGGTTTTTTGGCACTCAATGAACGTGTCTGTCAGATGGGGCAGAAGCCCTTTGCCAACCCCAGAAACGCCGCAGCAGGCAGCCTGCGCCAGCTGGATCCACGCATTACCGCAACCCGTCCACTGGCCATCTACTGCTATGGATTTGGTGAGATTGAAGGTGGTCCGCTGGCGCCCACCCATAGCAAAAGTATTGCCAGGATCGCCGCCTGGGGGCTGCGGGTATCCCCTGAACTCCAGACGGTAAAAGGGGTCGGGGGGTGCGCCGTATACTACCGCCAGATTGCACAGCGGCGGGATGCTTTTGACTACGATATTGATGGCGTCGTATTCAAAGTGGATCGCTACGACCTACAGGCCAGGCTGGGCTTTGTTGCCCGTGCGCCACGCTGGGCCATTGCACAGAAATTCCCCGCAGAGGAGGCGATAACCAGGATAAAAGCGGTCGAGTTTCAGGTGGGCCGAACCGGAGCCATCACGCCGGTTGCCAGGCTTGAGCCGGTCTTTGTGGGTGGAGCAACCGTCAGCAATGCCACGCTGCATAATATGGATGAGGTGGTGCGCAAGGATGTGCGGGCCGGCGACACAGTCTGTGTCCGGCGGGCCGGGGATGTGATCCCTGAGGTGGTACGGGTTATCCTGGAAAAACGGCCAAAGGGTGCAGAGAGGATTCTACTGCCGACCCGGTGTCCGGTCTGTGGTTCCGAGGTGATAAAACCAGAGGGTGAGGCGGTTGCGCGCTGTTCAGGTGGCCTCTGCTGTGCCGCCCAGCGGCGGGAATCGATCAAGCACTTTGCAGCACGTCGAATGATGGATATTGAGGGGCTGGGAGATAAGCTGGTGGATCAGCTGGTAGAGAGTGGATTGGTTCACGATCTGGCAGATCTCTACCAGCTGAAGCGGGAGCAGATTGCAGGCATGGAGCGCATGGGAGAGAAGTCGGCTGACAACCTTCTGCAGGCATTAGAGAAGAGCAAACAGACCACCTTGGCCCGCTTTCTCTTTGCATTGGGCATCAGAGAGGTGGGTGAAGCGACAGCGGCAGCACTGGCCAGCCACTTTAAAACGCTGGATGCGCTGAAGCAGGCACGCCTCAGTGATTTTATTATTGAGAAGGGTGTTAAAGGGGTAGGTGAGGTCACGGCAAAAGCCATCTGTGACTACCTGCAGAGCCATCCGAATCTGGTGGTGCATGGTGATTTTGCCTGCTGGCTGGCGAGCCTGAAGATCCGGGGGCTGACCCTGGAGGTTGCGAAACGGCTTGTCGAGCAATTTGGGTCGCTGGATCAGTTATCCGCAGCGACGGTTGACCAGCTGCGTTATCAGCGATGCAGCCTGGTTGATGGTGTCGGGCCGGTGACTGCAGAGCATGTTGTTGCCTTTTTTCATCAGCCGCATAACCTTGAGGTGATTGATCGACTGATCGACGCAGGCATCCACTGGGATGAGGGTGAAGCCGAGCCGTCAGACCAGCAACCCTTATCAGGTTTGACCTTTGTACTGACAGGGAGTTTGAGCCGCCCGCGTGGAGAGATTAAAGATCAGCTACAGAGTCTGGGTGCCAGGGTTGCCGGAAGCGTATCGAAAAAGACCCATTACCTGGTGGCTGGCGATGCAGCAGGGTCAAAACTGGAGAAGGCTCAACAGCTGGGGGTTCAGGTGTTGGATGAGGCCGGGCTTGAAGCACTGCTGCAAGAGCGGCAAGCGAATTGAGGGTCTATGCCATATTGAGTGGGTAGCTCTGCTATTCTTTAGACACAGAGGTCACGGAGCTATCTTTAAGGGTCAACAATACTCTTCACCACCTATGTCCATATAGGCGTCTGTGTCAATTCGTTACCCACTCAATATGGCATAGACCCCGAATTGATGGCTACAGGGAGATGCATCTCCCTGCAGCCATATTGTGGTTTAGTGAGGGGGCGCTGCTGCTGTATTGCTGTTGGCCGCTTTCTGAGCAGGAGGCCTTACCTGAATGTCTGCCTTTTTGCGCAGTTCGGTCAGGTATGACATTACCAGCTCCCGGCGTTTTTCATTCATTAGCGTATCCTGTACCTCTTCCAGGCTGGGCGGTGGTATCTCCCGTGCATCTTCCCGAAAAATGACATGCCAGCCAAATTGGGTTTTTACGGGTGTTGTGGAGTGCGTTCCATTCTCCATTGCCATAACGGCCTCGGCAAAAGGCTCCACCATCTGTGTAGAGTCAAACCACCCCAGCTCTCCCCCCTGAGATGCGGATGGGCCGGTTGATCGGGTCTTGGCCAGCTCGGTAAAGTCGGCTCCGCCATCCAGCTCTTTGATAACCGCCCTGGCATCCTCTTCCGAGGTTAACAGTATATGCCGGGCCTTAAACTCCTGCTGTGGCTTGTCGCCGTAGCGCTGGTCATAGAGCGCTTTTATATCATCACTGGATATCGGTTGCTGCTGCACACGGTTGGCAATAGACATCTCGGCAAGTGCGCGTATACGCAGCAGGTTTAGCAGCTCGGCCACTTCCGGTTTTTTGTCGAAGCCCTCTGCCTGGGCATCCTGCACGATCAACATCGCATTGACCAGCTCATTGAGAATGGCCATCTGCTCTTGTGGCGTATTGCCTTTGGCACCCTGTCGGGCCTGACGCCATTGCTGGTGAAAAACCGCATACATTGATTTTGTTACCGGGGAGCCATTGACGATGACAACTACATCAGGGTCGTCAAGTGTGGCTTTTTGTGGGGCAGCCGGTGCAGCGGTGTTGCTGGTCTCTGCTGCTGGCTCCTGCTTTGCGACTTCCGTTGCAGCTTTTGCCGTGACCTGGGGTACGGAGTCCGTCCCCTCATTACAGCCTGAAAGCAGCACGGCCAGGCTTAATACAATCAGATTCTTGGGTAAGGATTGCATGGATGGTTTCCTTGTGATTTACGGTAGTACTTTTTTAAATGGGGTGACCGTAATGCTGGCATAGACGCCGGTCAGTGTGTAGGGATCCTGATCCGCCCATGCTTTTGCTGATGTTAGATCAGGGAATTCTGCCACAATCAGGCTGCCGCTGAAGCCGGCAGGTCCAGGGTCTTCGCTGTCGATGGCTGGAAAGGGGCCTGCCAGCAGCAGGCGACCCTCCTCTTTTAATTTTTCCAGGCGGCTCAGGTGGTCAGGGCGCGCACTTATTCGCGCTTCAAGGCTCTCTTCCTGGTCGGTTCCTATAATGGCATAGTACATGCTGTCTCCCGGTTTGATGTGCAAAACCAGCAGCGATTCTAACAGCAAAAAGCAGATCTGTTTTGTTTAGATGGCAGCTGTTAATCAGTTATCCCATGCATAAATTGCTTCTACTTTATTTCCTGGTTCACAGAATATAAATGATTTGCACAGCTCTTTGGTGAGCATCAGGCCGCGTCCACTGGGGATAAATGAATCGGTTTGAATATTGGAGAGATAGCTTTTGTAGTCAAAGCCAGAGCCACTGTCTTCAACCCGGATAACAATTTCACCACCTGTTGAATACAGGCGGCTGTGGATGGATATTGTGATATGTCCCTCTGATAACTCCTGAAGCCTTTTTTCCCGTTCTGTAAAGTAGGTTGTGAACCCTCCCGGTTCAGCCTTCAGTGCAGAGTTCAGATTTAATATTCCGTGGTCAAGTGCATTGGTGTAGAGCTCACTCAATATGGTGAAGATTACTCTGCGCTGCTCTTTTAGGCTCTCCAGCTCCTGTATTTGGTTGATTAACAGTGGAACAGGGTCGACTTTCAACAAGCGGGGCCCCTCTAATCTAACCTCAAACCTCAGGCTGTTGTGAGGTAAGTCAGAGCCCTCTTTCTGGAAGGTCGCTTTGCTCTGGGTTGCAGGCAGTTCGTTATCAAGTGTTGCCAGCACATCCGGCAGAAACGGAACCTCTACCAGGCTGATGTCATCATCCTGAGGCGCATCAAGGCAAAACTCCTCGAGGGCGGAGGCAATGGATTCAACGATGTTTCCCTGGCCTGTGCCTTGAGATAGCCGCTGTTCCAATCTCTTCTGTCCAAAATACTCCCCATCCGGGCTTCTGGCCTCTGTTACCCCATCGCTTGCCAGCAGGGCTCGATCCCCAAAGTCTGCTGCAATATTCGATATGGAGTGGAGGTAGTCTTCATCGGGAATGATGCCCAATGGCAGCCCGGCAGATGGAATGCGGTGCTTGATCTCTGTGCCTGCTGCATTCGTGACCAGTATATCGGGCATGCCGCAGCAACAGAGAGTCATGTTATCCATGGCGTGGTTGATGCGGACAAGCTGGGCGGCCATGAACATGCCGGTGGGGAGCAGGGCATGCAGTTTTCGATTGATTTCATTGAGGATCTGGTCAACAGAAAACCCTTTAACCGTCATGGCACGAAAAGATTCCGACACCGGCAGTGCCCCCAGTGCGGCGGATAGCCCATGCCCGGTAAAATCACCCAGCAGCACGTTGAGATCCCCATTGGGGGCGTGGGCGGTTAAGAGCACGTCACCACTGAAGAGCGCAGCGGGGCGCATGAGCGCCTTCAGCTTCTCTGGCATCACATTGCCTGCGATTACGGCCCCGCTAAATACTTTTTCAGCAATCTCCTCTTCACGCTCTCTCTGGCCTAAAAGGGTTGTTACTTCGCGATGGAGATCGCGAATCCTCTCCATTGCCTTGATCTTTGAGCGGAGAAGGGTGTGGTTGAAGGGTTTGGTCAGGAAGTCATCACCACCGACCTCTACACATCGGGCGAGCGCCTTCTCATCTGTCATGGCGGTTAGAAAGATGACGGGTATAAAGGTATCGCCGCAGAGTGCTTTGATCTGGGCGGTAGAGTCAAAGCCATCCATAACCGGCATCATGATGTCCATGAAGATGATATCCGGCTGGTTCTCTTTAAAGCGCTCAATCGCCTCTGCCCCATCTACTGCCTGGACAACGGTGTACCCTATTTTTTTCAAAAGGGCGTTCAGGATGATGCGGTTGGACAGCTCATCATCGGCTATCAGGGCTAGCCCGGCCGATTGCGGTGCGGGTGGCTCAGTTAATGAGGCAGGTGAGGTGCCTTGCATATTCATACTTCAACCTATCTGTTGTTTACTCTGGGTTATGAGAATCACAGAGTGTAGCGGCACCGGCATGGATTAATTGAGTGCTATTGCCGACCCTGCGTAAATGAGTGGGTTTGATTATATGGTACTGAAATTCAAGTAATAACTGTGGGGTTGTTGCGCCCGGTTTTCTCTACTATCTGAGCCAGCTCCTGGGCAATGGAGACCAGGTGTGACATCACACTTGCGGTTGCCTGCTGCTGTTTTTCAGGGGTGGCTTCATAGGCCTCCAGGTAGACCCGGAGGGTAGCGCCCTCGGTACCTGTTCCTGATAATCGGTAGATGATGCGTGAGCCATCTGTGAAGCCGACTCTGATCCCCTGATGTTCTGAACGGCTGTTATCAATAGGGTCGGTATAGGCGAAGTCATCGGCGTACTCAACAGTATGACCCTGCATTTGTCTCCCGGGCAGTGATCCGAGCCGGCTTCGCAGATCCTGCATCAGCTGGGTTGCGGCGGCTTTATCAATGCCTTCATAGTCGTGGCGGGTGTAATAGTTGCGGCCAAACTCGCGCCAGTGATCTTGCACAATGGTGGCAACCGATTGCTGCTTTACAGCCAGCAGGTTGAGCCAGAACAGCACTGCCCAGAGGCCATCCTTCTCCCGCACATGGCTGGAGCCGGTGCCAAAGCTCTCTTCACCGCAGAAGGTGATTCTGCCCGCATCCAGCAGGTTGCCAAAGAATTTCCAGCCGGTTGGGGTCTCAAAGCAGTCCATTCCCAGTTTGTCTGCAACACGGTCTACCGCCTGGCTGGTTGGCATTGAGCGGGCGACACCCGCTATTTTCTGTTTTTGGTATCCTGGTATCAGCTGGGCATTGGCAACGATGATGGCCAGGCTGTCGCTGGGGGTTACAAAAAAGTTCTGGCCAAGAATCATGTTGCGATCACCATCACCATCCGAGGCTGCAGCAAAATCGACACCATTGGCTCCTTGAGTCATGCGAACCAGTTCATGCGCATGAACCAGATTTGGGTCGGGATGCCCGCCGCCAAAGTCAGGCAGCGGCCTGCGATTGATGACAGTGCCCGTGGGTGCGCCCAGCATCTCTTCCAGGATGCGGGTGGCATAGATCCCCGTAATGGCGTGCATGGCATCAAAGCGCATCTGGAAGTGACCGGATGTAAGCAGCCCCCGGATGCAGTCAAAATCAAACAGCCTCTGCATCAATGCCGCATAATCGGTTACCGGATCGATGATCTCAATCTGCATCTCATTCAACCGGGATCTGCCAATGTGGTCGAGGTCGATCTCTGTGCTCTCCAGGGTTTGGTAACCGCTTATCTCCGTGGTGCGCTGGTAGATGGCCTCGGTAACCGTTTCCGCTGCCGGGCCACCATTGGCGGCATTGAATTTGATACCGAAATCCTCGTCGGGGCCACCGGGATTGTGGCTGGCAGAGAGTACAATGCCGCCTTGTGCGTTGTATTTGCGGATGAGACAAGAGAGTGCCGGGGTAGAGAGCAGGCCACCTTGACCCACAATCACGCAGGCCACCCCGTTTGCAGCAGCCATGCGCAGGATAATCTGGGTTGCCTCGCGGTTGTAGTAGCGGCCGTCCCCCCCCACCACCAGTGTGCCGCCAGCAAGTGCGTGCTGGGTGTCGAAGATGGATTGAACAAAGTTTTCCAGATAGTGAGGTTGTTGGAATGTTTTGACTTTTTTACGCAGGCCGGAGGTGCCGGGGCGTTGTCCACTGAAGGGTGCGGTCTCGATCTTTACTATCTGCATGGTGAATGGTGCTCAGAGGGCCATAGATATGAGACCATCATACGGTGAAGGTGGGGGTTTTAGCTACCCATGCAGCGGGCTATCATCCCAGCACACTCCCGGATAACAGGGTATAGTGCCGGGTCGGTTTTGATTGGTTGAGCTGATACCTAAATCCTGCAAGTGCTCGCACTCACATAGCGCAAGCTATTGATCCGTATAGCGATATGAAACTTTTCGGTCATCACAATAAGGATGACACTCAAAGTTGTCATTCACTCTACGAATCAATATCTTACACTCTGCAAGCACGATCACTTGCAGGATTTAGGTGATAAATAACCGCGGCTTTTATAGGGGAACGGGGTAGTCAATGGGTAAAAAGTTTAATCTGGCAGTGGTTGGGGCTACGGGGGCGGTGGGCGAAGCTATGCTCTCCATTCTCGCTGAGCGTAAATTCCCGGTGGATAAGATCTATGCACTGGCGAGCAGCCGTTCCGTGGGGAAAAAGGTGGCATTCGGCAACCGCTGGCTGAAGGTTGAAGCACTGGATGAATTTGACTTCAGCCAGGTTGAGGTGGCGCTCTTTTCTGCTGGGAACGACATCTCCAGGGAGTTTGCCCCCAAGGCCGTGGATGCGGGCTGTGCAGTCATTGATAATACATCCTGCTTTCGCTATGAAGCCGATGTGCCGCTGGTGGTGCCAGAGGTAAACCCGGAGGCGATAGCCGATTACTACCACCGGGGCATCATTGCCAACCCCAACTGCTCAACCATTCAGATGATGGTTGCACTCAAGCCCATCTACGATGCAGTTGGGATCCTGCGCGTCAATGTCTGCACCTATCAGGCTGTTTCAGGCTCGGGCAAAGAGGGCATTGAGGAGCTGGCGATGCAGACCGCCAATCTGCTCAATATGAAGTCAGTGGAGACGGATGCCTATCCCAAGCAGATTGCCTTTAATGTGCTGCCGCAGATCGATGCCTTTCAAGAGAATGGCTACACCCGTGAAGAGATGAAGCTGGTGTTGGAGGCACGAAAGATCCTGGCGGATGATGTCATCCTGCTTAATCCTACTGCGGTTCGTGTCCCTGTTTTCTACGGACACTCTGAAGCGCTGCATATTGAAACACGCAAAAAAATTACAGCCGAAGAGGCCCGGGCGCTGCTGACCCAGGCACCAGGGGTTACCGTTATTGATGAGCGTTGTGATGGCAGCTACCCAACCGCAGTTACAGATTCTGTAGGCAATGACGCTACTTTTGTAGGGCGCATCCGGGAGGACATCTCCCACCCCTGTGGTTTGGATATGTGGGTGGTCTCTGACAACGTACGCAAAGGCGCGGCCTTAAATAGTGTTCAGATCGCTGAAATTCTGGTAAAAGACTATTTGTAAGCTATAGTTAGCGAATAAATGTTATGTCTATTCTACTGTGTGCTTCGTTAGTTATTTGAAGATAAAAATTCTACAGCCGTCATGGGCGTCCAATTTCTCCTTGTAAGAAGAAGAGAAATGGAAAATGGGGAGAAGAGATGGTTAGAAAACTGGCCTTGCTATCACTATCAGCTGCGCTGTTGATACCGGGTGGTGCCTTTGCATTGGGTCTGGGTGAGATCCACCTGAAATCTGCATTGAACCAGACATTTGATGCCAAGATTGATCTGCTCTCAGTGAAAGCAGATGAGCTGGACGGTGTGAAGGTAACATTGGCAACACCGGAAGCCTTTGAGCGAGCCGGCGTGGATCGGCTCTTTATTCTGACCAAACTGCGCTATGAGCCTGATCTCAATGAGGAGGGCAAGCCGGTTATTCATGTGACCAGCAGGCAGGCAATACGTGAGCCATTTTTAAATTTCCTTATCGAAGTAAACTGGGCAAAAGGGCGGCTGGTACGCGAATACACCGTGCTGCTGGATCCCCCGGTTACGCTGGATCGCAGGCCGGCACCTGTTGCCCCTCCCGCTGCGGAGCCTTCTGTCTCTGCGGCCAAGGCTGTGCGGCAAACCCTTCCCGAGCACTCCCCTTCAGCAACAGTCCGTGAACAACAGACGCCGAAGACCACTGTCTCCTATACTGGCGCAGGTGAGTATGGCCCTGTGATGGCCAACGAATCTTTGTGGAGGATTGCCAGCAAGACAAAACCACAGGGTGCCACCGTAGAACAGATGATGATGGCGCTACAGCGCAAGAATCCCCAGGCCTTCAGCGGACAAAATGTAAACAATCTCAAGCGCGGTTCCATTTTGCGCATGCCGACCCAGGAGGAGATTGATCTTCTCTCAGTGCGCGAGGCCAGAGCCGAGTTCAGCAATCAGGTTGCCGCGTGGAAAGCCAACCGGGCAACGGTGGCTGCAAGTGATACAGGGCGTGAGCCAGAAGCGCCTGCCGGCAAAAAACAGCCGACACCGGCCAGTAAGCTGGAACTTGCCTCGGTTCGCCCTGAGGGAGAGGGCCAGGGAGGAGTAAGTGAAGGTGATGGCACAGAAGAGATCACATCCCGACTCGAAAACGAACTCATTCTTGCCAGAGAGCAGTTTGAAAGCGCCAAGCAGGAGCGCAATGACCTGAGTTCCCAGGTATCGCAGCTGGAGAGCCAGCTTACAGATTTAGAGAACCTGCTCGTGGTAAGAAACGAGCAGCTTGCACGTCTGCAAAATGAACTGAGCCAGTCAGAGGATGTTGCTCCAGAGATTGAAGAAGTGCCCGTGGCAGAGGCCGCAGTTGACATTGAAGATGTTGAATTGGAGACGCTGGGAGCTGATGAGGAAGAGCTGGAAATCATAGATATAGAGGGCGAGGCATCCGATACAGAGGAGATCGTGCTTGCAGATGCGGCATCACAGGAAAAGCCACCTGCTGCTGCTGCACAAGAGACGCCTCAACTAACAGCAGCGCCTGAAATTTCAGA
>JALSJZ010000105.1 GCA_026989135.1 Sedimenticola sp.
AACACTTCTCCTCCTAAAGCCGAAACCGGAGCGAAGCCAGCCCCGGATTGGCGCAACCCCTGGCATCTGCTGGCCTTTGGCCTGGGGTCGGGGGGCGCTCCAATAGCCCCGGGTACTGCTGGAACCCTGGCTGCAGTGCCGCTCTATCTGCTGCTTGCCCCATTGGGCAGCACGGTATACCTGCTGGTGCTGCTGGTGATGTTTGTTTTTGGCATCTGGCTGTGTGACAAGGTATCCAGGGATTTAGGGGTGCATGATCACGGTGGTATCGTTTGGGATGAGTGGGTCGGTTTTCTCATCACCATGCTCTGGGCGCCTTCCGGATGGCTCTGGGTGCTGGTTGGCTTTCTGCTGTTTCGACTGTTTGATATCTGGAAGCCATGGCCCATTGGCTATCTGGATCGGCACCTGAGCGGCGGTCTGGGGATCATGCTGGATGATGTGCTGGCTGGGGTCTATAGCCTGGTGCTGCTGCAGATACTGGTACGTCTCTAGAATTAATCTGGCGGCAAATGTATCTTAAGTAGAGCAGAAGATAGCCGATAGATAGAATAAGAGGGGTGCTGGATGTTGTTCCTTGGGTGCGTCTGTGATCAACTCTTTTTAACCGGGCATAGAACAAGTAATTGCATGCCCTGCCGTAAAAGCTAATTAGTGTCCATCCAGAAACTAATACATTACCATGAAGAGCATGAAGCATACGAAGAAGATAAAGATAATCAAGCTGTTAACTTCATGTGCTTCATGCTCTTCATGGTAAAAAATGATGTTTCCGGATGAGCGCTAATTAAATTAATGCGCAGTATTTTGAGGTGCCATTGATGGCTGTAATGCCAACAAGTAAAGAAGCTGAGCTGCTGAAGACGCGAGTTCCGATCAATACGCTGTCTGATAATGACAGAGCTGCACTGTTGGAAAAAATCAGTGTTAAACATATAAAAAGAGGCGAGTACCTGTTTCGCCAGGGTGATACCGACTCCAAAAATGTCTACCTGCTCTCAGGCCGGGTCGACCTGCTGCTGGACAATAAAGTGGTAGACACCATCACAGATGATTTAGAGACCGCACGTTTTGCCCTGGCACACCAATTCCCGCGAAAATTTTCGGCCAGAGCCAAAGAGCCAGTCAAGTTTGTCAGTATTGAGAGTCAGCTGCTCAGTGGGCTGCTGACACCGACCCAAACGGAAAGCAACCCAGCTGCTGATGAAGATTGGATGACCCAGCTGCTGAGATCATCCGTTGTTCAGCATATACCGCCTGCCAATATCCAAAATGTCATGATGCGGATGGAGCGGGTGGAGGTAAAGGCTGGGGATGAGGTGGTCAAACAGGGTGATGAAGGGTGCTATTTTTTTCTTATCCACAAAGGGCACTGTGTGGTTACCCGGAAGCATGATAATCACAGCGAGGTTGAAGAGCTGGCGCGTTTAGGGGCGGGCGATAGCTTTGGGGAGGAGGCGCTGCTGTCGGACAAGCTCAGGGGCTGCTCAGTGACCATGCTGACGGATGGTGTTCTGTTCCGTTTAGGCAAAGAGGATTTCGCTGCGTTTATAAAACGCCCTTTGACCAAAGAAGTTGATTATGAGGCGGCCTGTAAGATTGTTGAGGCGGGTGGTGTTTGGCTGGATGTGCGAGACCCGGCTGAACATCAGCGCAATGGCATGGATGGCAGCATTAATATACCGCTGCATTCGCTGCGGTTTCAGATTGGCAAGCTGGCGACTGACCGCCAATATGTTGTCTATTGTGCGGATGGCAATCAGAGTGCGGTTGCTGCTTTTTTGCTGTTTGAGCGTGATGTCAAAGCTGTCGTGCTTAAAGATGGCGTTGATCGCCTGTTCCATCTGGAGGGGGCCGCAGCAGTTGACACTCAGGATGAGGCAGCGCTGCCGCAGCAAGATGCTGATGAAGCTGTGGATATATCCAGGTTAAGGCAGGAGCGTGATGAGGCCAGAAAACAGGTGGCTCAGCTGGAGAAGAGTCTCCTTGATACCACTGAAAAATATGAGCAGGTGCAGCACCGGCTTGTGACCAACATCTCCACATTGAAACAGATGGTGCAGGATTTGAAGTTAAAACTGGCGGCCTCCCAGGAGAGCGGTGCAGCGCAAGAGCATGGTGGTGGAGATGAGGCGTTGATGCAGAGGATTGCAGAGCTTGAGCATGAAAAAGCCGAGTGCGAGAGGGAGATTGGGCAACTGGAATCCAGACAGAGGCAGCTGAATGCTGAGATGGAGATTCTGTTAGAGGCCTCTGAAGAGAATGATAGAGCGGGGCTTGCTGAAGTGAAGCAGCTGAAAGATCAGGTCAATGATCTTCAACAACAGCTAAAAGCTGCAAAAGGGGAG
>JALSJZ010000106.1 GCA_026989135.1 Sedimenticola sp.
TGTAGTTCATCATCAGCTAATACTGCAATATCAGAGGCGCTGTAGAGCAGGGCAGAGTGGGTGTCGTTGTGAATGGCCAGCCGCAGTTGTCGTGAGTGATTTGGGAATTCATAAGCGGGGCCGGTGTGCCAGCGCCCATAGAGCTGATTGTGGCTGTAGATATTCAGGCCATTGCTGAAGCGGGTCAATATCGCCTTGCCCCGGCTCTCTACGGCCCAGACCTTGTTGCCACTGAATATCTTTTCAAATGGCTTTAGATGCTCCTGGCCAAAGAAGAGTTCTTTGACTGTTTTATCTTTGATGGCTTTGGCTATCTTGTCAGCAGCACGGCGTATCTCTGGACCTTCGGGCATAAAATAGTCAGGTGCTAAAAAATCGGGTGGCGTTTTTTCTAAAATATCAATCCACGGAGTGGGCGCTTAAAAACATTGATTTCCCTAAAGCGGTGAAGAAGTCCTGATATATCTCCGGGTCATTAATAGCGGTTAAATTATATTGTGCATTTGCACGTACCAATAACTGTTGGCCCCCTCTGGGTCGAACAGTCACAGTCATGCGCAGCTGGTAGCCATCCAGTTTTGTAGCGCTTACCGAGCCAAGTGTTTCGTCTGCTTTATCTACCACAAACCCTAAGTCCTGGAGTGTTGCTATTACGGTGCGAAGGGTCTTGTTTTTGTCTGTAGTGTCAAATGCCCTTGTTTGAATGCTTCGCATTTTTACCTGGCTTTCACTGGTTTGCAGCAGTTGTTTACTTGAGTTGGTTTGGCATCCAGGCAAGCTGATCAGGGCGGCTAATAAAAAAAGCGGTGTTGTTATTTTAGTAAATTTCATATCTTATGCCCTTCCAAAAAGATGGCTTTTGATAAGCGGTCAAAAAATTCCTGATAGATTTCAGGCTGCTCTAAACCTTCAACCCGAGTTATGCGGTTTTGTGTGTTCCAAACTATTCTTTGGAAGGTTACTCTGACCAGATGTCTTTGCTTATCGTCTGCTGATGCAGGGCGAACGACGAGGGATAGCCGTAGTTTCTGATTTTTATCAATGGCCATGGCTCCCCCGCCAAGCAGAGCAATTACAATAGCGGCGGCCACTTGACCTGCTTCGGTGGCGTCTCGCTCCTTCGATCCAACGATGAGCCCCAGCTTTGTTTCACTTTCATCGATATTGAACCCTAAATCTTGCATGACACCGGCTGATGCGGACAAAATATCCACTTCGGCAACGCCTTCATACATTCTTGTCTGCAAGGCTCTTTTCTGTAGAGATTCCGGCTTTAGTTTTAAAGCGTCTTTTGGGATGGTTTGGCACCCCGCCAATGCAACAATAACCACGGCAACACACCAGAGATACCATGTTCTTTGTTTAATCATGGAGCCATTCCTTTGTTAGAACCTCGATGTGTGGTACGCAAAATCCCGGACTTTTTTGTTGTCGTCAAATTTGATTATGACGGTGAGGGTGCGCTGGGATTTTGAGCTGGCTCCAGCACCTTGGCTATACCCAGGGGCCACTCCACCGGCAACAGACCCTGTAATGCCTAAAATAAGTGCGGACACGCCGCCGCTGCTAGTGGAGTATGCGGTATCGGTTGCTATCTTGTCATAGATCCATACTTCCCGGCGCTCTTCATCGGTAGAGACAATGTTGGGTGAGCCTAAAGCAGCCGCCACCTCTGCACCGCTCATGCCGACCCTGATTTCACGCTGAACCTTTCCTACCGTCATGCGATCTGAGGAATCATCTGATACAGACTGCCGGTGCTGTGCGGCAGTCATACAGCCAGACATGAGGGTTATGAGGACGCTAGCCAGTACAAACATCAATATTTTGTTCATATTGCGTTACTCCTTGTATTTCGTGGGTTTCCGGTTGTTATCTGATTGGGAGTGGGGGTGCTGTATACTGCAGTTATCCTGGTTTTATGAACCAATACACACTGTGCGAAGGAGGGGCAGGTATATAGGTTATAGTTGGTGAAATGGTCGTGCTGGATATATGGCAGGCGACAATAAAAATACTTCTTTGCTAAAGTAATTACAAGTTATTTGGCGATTTCATTCCATCTAATATTAATTGCACGTTAGAATCGCTCACCTTTCAAACCTGTGGTATCCACTATGCAGTCTCCTGAGCTCCTCGCCCCTGCGGGCACCCTGAAAAACATGCGTTATGCCTTCGCCTATGGGGCGGATGCGGTCTATGCAGGCCTGCCGCGCTATAGCCTGCGGGTACGCAATAATGATTTCCGGGAGGCCAATCTACAACTGGGGATCCAAGAGGCACATACGCTGGGCAGGCAGTTTTTTATCACCTGCAACCTGATGCCGCACGGCGCCAAACTCAAGACCTTTATTGCCGATCTGGAGCCGGTGGTGGCAATGGGGCCGGATGCGCTGATCATGGCCGACCCCGGTCTGATCATGCTGGTGCGCGAGCGCTGGCCGGAACTGACACTGCATCTGTCGGTACAGGCCAATACGGTGAATGCTGCCGCAGTGAAGTTCTGGCAGGGGGTTGGCATCAAACGGGTGATCCTATCGAGAGAGCTGTCGCTGGATGAGGTGGAGGAGATCCGCCAGCAGTGTCCGGATATGGAGCTGGAGGTCTTTGTACACGGGGCGCTCTGCATCGCCTATTCGGGCCGCTGCATGCTCTCGGGCTACTTCAATCACCGGGATGCCAATCAGGGGGCCTGCACCAACTCCTGTCGCTGGGAGTACAAAGTGACGGATTCGGATACAGGTCAGGCACGCAACCCCAAGGCGGATCAGCCGCTTTTTCTGGAAGAGCGCGAGCGCCCCGGTGAGATGATGCCAATCGAAGAGGACGAGCACGGCACCTATATCATGAACTCCAAGGATCTGCGGGCGGTGGAGCATGTCGAGCGGCTGGTGAAGATCGGGGTGGACAGCCTGAAGATCGAGGGGCGGACAAAATCCCACTACTACGCGGCGCGTACCACCCAGGTCTATCGCCGTGCGATTGATGATGCGGTGGCGCAACGCTCCTTCCAGGTGGGGCTGATGGCTGAGCTGGAAAACCTGGCCAATCGCGGTTACACCGATGGCTTTTATGAGCGCCACGAGAGCGAGCAGCTACAGAACTACCGTCAGAACAGCTCGGAGAGTGATCGGCAGATCTTTGTCGGCGAAGTGCTGGGAGCGCCGGACAGCGATGGCTTGACCGGAATCGAGGTAAAAAACAAGTTTGCGGTGGGTGATCGCCTGGAACTTCTGACATCCAGTGGCAATCATACCTTCACCCTGGAGGCGATGCTGGACAAGCACGGCAAGCCGCTGCAGGAGGCGCTGGGAAGCGGCTATCAGGTGCGCATAGCGCTGCCGGTGGCAACAGATGAGATGGGTTTGGTGACACGCTATATCCGGGGTGCTTGAAATTCTGAAGCAAAAAGTTGAATATCGAGCAACAGTACCTTTTGCATCCCATCCATTCAGGTAAGGAAAACAACGCATGAACTATTTTGAAGACAACTCGCTCTCTATTGGCAACACCCCGCTGATCAAGCTGAACAAGGTAGTTGATGCGGACAAGACACTGGTGCTGGCCAAAATCGAAGGCCGCAACCCGGCCTACTCTGTAAAGTGCCGGATTGGTGCCGCCATGGTCTGGGAGGCCGAAAAGCAGGGGCTGCTCAAGCCAGGCATGGCGGTGGTCGAGCCCACCAGCGGCAACACCGGTATTGCGCTGGCCTTTGTCTGCGCCTCGCGTGGCTATGACATTACCCTGGTGATGCCGGACACCATGAGCCTGGAGCGGCGCAAGGTACTCAAGGCGCTGGGTGCCAATCTGGTATTGACCGAAGGTGCCAAGGGGATGCCTGCTGCCATCGCCAAAGCGGAAGAGATTGCAGCGCAGGATCCCGATCACTACTACCTGCCACAGCAGTTCAAAAACCCGGCCAACCCGGATATCCATGAGCAGACCACCGGCCCTGAGATTTGGGATGCAACTGATGGCAAGATTGATGTGCTGATCTCAGGCGTGGGTACCGGCGGCACTATTACCGGGGTTTCGCGCTATATCAAAAACAGCTGCGGCAAGGATATTCTCAGCATTGCGATAGAGCCAACCGCCAGCCCCGTCATTACCCAGGCGATGGCCGGTGAAGAGCTGACCCCGGGGCCGCACAAAATCCAGGGCATAGGCGCAGGTTTTATCCCGGATACGCTGGATCTCTCAGTGGTTGACCGCGTTGAGCAGGTTGAGAATGAAGAGGCGATTGAGTTTGCCCGCCGTCTGGCCACAGAAGAGGGCATTCTTTCTGGCATCTCCTGTGGTGCAGCGGTCGCTGTTGCCGCCCGTTTGGCACAGCAACCTGAATTTGCAGGCAAGACCATTGTGGTCATCATGCCAGATTCGGGCGAGCGTTATCTCTCCAGTATCTTGTTTGAAAATATTACCGATTGATCCATGAAAATTTAGCGTGGCCAGCAAAAGTAGGTGCTTTAGGCTTCGCCTAAGACGCCTGCTTTTGGTAGCCACGCCCTGCAAAAAATTTTTAATTTTTTTGCTTACCCCCGGTCGAAATACCACCAATATCTCTCTGTTGTACCAGCTATTTCTTACTAAATTTGCCCTGTTTTTGAAGGCTTGACAGCGGCAACACATGGGCATACTCTTGTTCGCTCAAACACAACATATAGTGTTTAGCAGTCTGGATTGGCCATAAAACATACAACATATAGGGCATGCGGTTTTTAAGTTATTGATATTTAGCCCTTTCAAGTCACTCCTGATTTTGAGCAGCGCTTGTCATAACTGCTCTGGCGATTTCGGATAAAAACTTTTTCCTGGCAGCTGCCATATATCCACTTTGAAAGCGGACTATATGTCGCACTGCTATAGCAAACCTAACTTGATCAGGGTGCTCTAAACAATGAAGACCGCTCACCTTAAAGCTGTCCCATCCATTACAACGATTGATATTCCACTGCAGGCCGCGTCCCACGATATCTGGGATACCAAATACCGCCTCAAGACCAAAGATGGCGATGCGGTGGATCAGGATGTCGACGCCACCCACCGTCGCGTGGCCAAGGCGCTGGCCGAGGCCGAAGAGGGTTCTGAGAATCAGCGGGAATGGGAGGAGCGTTTCCTCTGGGCGTTGCGTCATGGCGCGATTCCGGCCGGTCGCATCACCTCTAATGCCGGGGCGCAGGCCTATAAACCAGCCACCTCCACCATCAACTGTACCGTCTCCGGCATGGTGACCGACTCGATGAACGACATCCTCGGCAAGGTACACGAGGCGGGCCTCACGCTGAAGGCGGGTTGCGGCATCGGCTATGAGTTCTCAACCCTGCGCCCCAAAGGGGCCTATGTCAGTGGAGCCGGCGCCTACACCTCCGGGCCGCTCTCCTTCATGGATATCTACGACAAGATGTGTTTTACCGTCTCATCCGCTGGCGGTCGTCGTGGCGCACAGATGGCCACCTTTGATATAGGGCACCCCGATGTGATGGACTTCATCCGCGCCAAACGTGAGGATGGCCGTCTGCGCCAGTTCAATCTCTCGCTGCTGATCACCGAAGAGTTCATGGAGGCGGTCAAAAATGATGGCGACTGGGCGCTGGCTTTCCCGGTCACCGAGAAGGAGGTAACCGACGACAAGCTGGATCTGGGCAATGCCAAGCAGATTGTCTGGCGGGAGTGGCCGAGCCACAACGGCTACATCACGGGCGAGACCGGCCTGGTTGCCTGCAAGATCTACAAGATCATCCGTGCGCGCCGTCTGTGGGATGTCATCATGGCTTCGACCTACGATTTTGCCGAGCCGGGCTTCATCCTGATCGACAAGGTCAACGAGATGAACAACAACTGGTTCTGCGAAAATGTCCGCGCCACCAACCCCTGTGGCGAGCAGCCGCTGCCACCCTACGGTGCCTGCCTGCTGGGCTCGATCAATCTGACCAAATTTGTGCGCAAGCCCTTTACCCCGGAGGCCCATTTTGATTGGGAGAGCTTTGCCGAGGTGATCACGGTCTTTACCCGCATGCTGGATAATGTGATAGAGGTCAACGGCCTGCCGTTACAGGAGCAGCGTGATGAGATTATGCGCAAGCGCCGCCATGGCATGGGTTATCTGGGGCTGGGTTCCACCATGACTATGATGTGCATGAAATATGGTTCTGAAGCGTCGCTTGAATTTACCGAACAGGTGACCAAAACGCTGGCGCTGGAGGGGTGGAAAGCAGGTCTGGCACTGGCCAGTGAAAAGGGTGCAGCACCTATTATGGATGAGGATTTCCCCGTCACCGCCGAGATGCTGACCCAGCGCCCGGAGATGGCGGTGGATGGCTGGAAGATTGGCGACAGCCTCAAGGGCCGGCTGCTCTTCTCGAAATACAGCCGCTATATGCAGCAGCTGGCAAAGGAGGATCCCGCACTGGTGGAGGCGCTGTCAGAGATCGGCTGCCGCTTCACTCACCACAGCTCCATTGCGCCCACCGGCACCATCTCGCTCTCGCTGGCCAACAATGCCAGCAACGGCATCGAGCCCAGCTTTGCCCATCACTACTCACGCAACATCATTCGTGAAGGGAAGAAGAGCAAAGAGAAGGTCGATGTCTTCAGCTATGAACTGCTGGCCTATCGTGATCAGGTCAACCCCAATGCCATGCCCTATGCTGAAAATGCCAGCGATCAGCTGCCTGATTACTTCATCGCCGCCGATGAGGTCAGCCCCAGGCAGCATGTCGATGTGCAGGCTGCGGCGCAGAAGTGGATCGACTCATCCATCTCAAAGACGGCCAATGTGCCGACTGATTACCCCTATGAAGAGTTCAAGAATATCTATCTCTACGCCTACGAGCAGGGGCTGAAGGGCTGTACTACCTTCCGTTTCAACCCGGAGGCCTTCCAGGGGGTGCTGGTCAAAGAGCAGGATCTGGAAAACACCATCTACAGTTTCACACTGGCCGATGGCTCAGTGGTAGAGGCCAAAGGTAATGAAGAGATCGAATATGATGGCGAGATGCACAGCGCCGCCAACCTCTTTGACGCCCTGAAGGAAGGGTACTACGGTAAACTCTAACCTAAATCCTGCAAGCGCTCGCACTCACATAGCGCAAGCTATTGATCCGTATAGCGATATGAAACTTTTCGGCCATCACAATAAGGATGGCACTCAAAGTTGTCATTCACTCTACAAATCAATATCTTATACTCTGCAAGCACGATCACTTGCAGGATTTAGGTCTAAAGCGATATTGATTGCACGCAAACCAAGGTTATGACAATGGCTATTAAAATCGATCAGAAAATTACGGGCTACAGTGTCCTCAAGGAGGAGGATCAGCAGGCAAATGCCGAGCTGGAGAAGGCGGCCGTGCAGGAGAGCAACATCGTCCAGATGCACGAAAAGGTCGCCCGCCCCGAGATGCTGTTTGGATCTACCTACAAGATCACAACACCCCTCTCAGACCATGCCCTCTATGTCACGATCAACGACATCATCTTGAACCAAGGGACGCAACATGAGGTGCGGCGGCCGTTCGAGGTCTTCATCAACTCCAAGAATATGGATCACTTCCAGTGGATCGTGGCGCTGACGCGGATCATCTCTGCCGTCTTCCGCAAGGGTGGTGATGTGACCTTTCTGGTGGAAGAGCTGCGTTCTGTATTCGACCCCAGTGGCGGTTACTTCAAAAAGGGCGGCAAATTCATGCCATCACTGGTGGCTGAGATTGGCGATGTCATCTACTGCCATCTGGTGATGATCGGCATGATCAAAGAGGAGGAGCCAGGCGAGCATCAGCAGAAGATACTGGATGAGAAGCGCAAGCAGTTTGAGGCCTCCATCAAAATGAAAGACGCAGAGCATGGCAGCGAGTTTCCTGACGCGGCTCAACTGTGCAAAAAATGCAGCACCAAGGCAGTGATTCAGATGGATGGTTGTTTGACCTGCCTGAATTGTGGGGATTCCAAGTGTTCTTGATGGCGTGGTGAGTTGGGCGTATTGTACTGAATGAAAATCCAATAGCCCGGAGTGCCATTTGGATCAGGTTCAATTAAAGCAGTGGGAGATCAATGGGGGAGTCGGATCAAAATCTTGAGCTAGAGGTGGGGACGCCTGTGCAGCTTCAGTTTGGCACGGATGGCACATCACAACGCTATGCGACCAAGATCATCGGCTATGTACATCCGACCAGCATTATTTTGCATACGCCGCAAAACAAGGGCAAGCCCATGCTGCTGCGAGAGGGGCAGATCACCACCGCCCGTTTTCTTGGCACCAACAATGTGTATGCCTTCGTCTCAAATGTGCGAGCGGTATTCCTGAAGCCATTTCCTCATCTCCATATTGCCTATCCGTCAGAGATCAAAAGCGCCTTCCTGCGGCAGGCAGAGCGGGTACGCACCGACATCCATGCCACTACGGTGAATCTTGATTCCGATTCAGAGCGCAAGGTTGACAGCCGAATCATCAATATCAGCGCCAATGGCGCATTGATAGCAAGCGCAGATGTTTTGGGCGAGGTGGGCACCAAACTACGGGTAATCATTGGGGTTGAATTTAACGATATTGAAAATGGTGTTGCGGTTATTGCTGTGGTTCGTAACATACGCAGAGAGCAGCCGGATGAAGAGGGACAGTATCATCATGGGGTGCAATTTATCATCAATACGATTACAGACTATCTCATGGTGCAGGGCGTGGTTTACAGCCAGTTGAATTCCACCTGTTAACACCCTAAACCTGAGCAAGAGAGCAAGCCAAAGTGCCACAAACCAAGATTGATATTACCCCATCGCTCACCGTCCATGCGCTGCTGGAGGCCTATCCAGAGCTGGAGGATCTCTTGATCGGCATGGCTCCACCGTTCAAGAGGCTAAAGAACCCCATCCTGAGAAAGACGGTGGCCAAGGTGGCGACCATAGAGAATATTGCATCGGTTGGCGGCATTCCGCTCGATCTGCTGATTGGCAGACTTAGAGAGGCGGCAGGATTGCCGCAGAGCAGCAACAGCTACAGTGATCAGGATTACTTTGGCGATCCGCCGGAGTGGTTTTCGGCAGATAAGATCACATTTGCTGTGGATGAGAAAAAAGTGAGCGCCAAGGATGGGAAGTCACTGGTAGAGATTATGCTGGAGGCAGAGCAGGTCAACCCCGGTGATATTATCGAACTCACCACATCATTCCTGCCCGCGCCAGGGATTGACATCATGAAATCCAAAGGCTACCTGGCCTGGTCAAAAAAAGAGAGTGAAGACCGGGTCAACTCCTACTTTCTTAAACCATAGCGGCTGATTTTCCTGAGCTACAGGGCAAATACCTGGCGTATGATTTTGCCGAGCATCTCGACCTCCGGGGGGGAGTAGAGGGCTGTTATTCTCTTCCCTTTGCCATCAAAAAAGAGCGCACTGGCGGTGCTTACAGCGTTGGCATTGGCAAATTGGCTGCCTCCGGGGGCGTTGATGTCTACCAGAATAAACTCCACCTCTGCCGTAAATTCGTCCCGTACCTGGCTAAAGCGCTCGATGAGCTGGTCGCTGACGGCATTGTTGCCATCATAGATGAGCACAATGGCAGGTCGGCCCTGTCCAATCAGCGAGGTATCGGAGTGGTAGCCTTGCGGCAGCATGGCCCAGCCAAATATCAGTATGCCGGTTGCAGTCAGCAGGATGACCAGTAGGTTCTGTTTTGTGGCGCCGCCCTGTCGAGTGCAGAGGTGCGTTTTGTGGTGGGTCTGTTGTCTGGTCATGGTTTTTTGTCCTGGCAGGCGGGATATCTTATTCCATCAGCAGACAGCAGGTTTTGGTAATTGGTTCCCGCTGTTCTGCCATTGCAGGGCAACCGGCTGTTTTAGTGTAGAATCCACTGCTGTCCTGAACCCTTAATTTACAAAGGCCACCACTCTTGTTTTCTGAATTTGATCTCGATAAGCGCCTGCTCAAGGCGGTTGATAAATTGGGTTTTGAAAAACCCACCCCGGTACAAACAGCGACCATTCCACCGGCCTTGGCACATAAAGATCTGCTGGTCAGCTCAGAGACGGGGAGCGGCAAGACGGCGGCTTTTCTGCTGCCAACACTGCACCAGATGCTGGTCAAAGCAGCGCCTGAGACAGGCAGCCGCATGCTGATACTGCTGCCCACCCGCGAACTGGCACGGCAGGTGATGAAGCATTTCAAACAGCTGGCAGCGTTTACCCATCTGAAGTTTGCCTTGATCTGCGGCGGCGAGACCTTCAAGTTTCAGCGCGCCATGTTCCGCAAAAATCCAGAGGTGATCATCGCCACCCCAGGGCGACTGCTGGAGCACATTGAGCACGGCACCCCGGATTTTGAAGCGCTTGAATTCCTGATCCTGGATGAAGCCGACCGTATGCTGGATATGGGGTTGAGTGAAGATGTGCTAAAGATTGTCAGCTGCTGCAATGTCGATCGCCAGACGTTGCTCTTCTCGGCCACGCTCAATCACCGGGGGCTCTCGAAGATGATGGCCGGAATGCTGCGTGAGCCAGAGGCTATCCGGCTTAACAGCGTGCGGGATCGGCACCAAAATATCCGGCAGCAGATTATTGTGGCCGATGACAGCCTGCACAAAGGGCGTTTGACCGATTGGTTGCTAAGCAATGAGACCTTCGACAAGGCGATGATCTTTACCAACACCCGCATTCAGGCCGATAAGTTGGGCAGTTACCTGCGCAGCAGAGGCCAGCGCATGGGTGTGCTGCACGGTGATCTGGAGCAGGATGAGCGCAACCGAATTATGCAGCTGCTGCGCCAGGGCATCATCAATGTATTGGTGGCCACCGATGTGGCAGCACGCGGGATCGATGTCAAAGGGGTTGATCTGGTGATCAATTTTGATATGGCGCGCAGTGGCAAAGAGCATGTGCACCGTATCGGCCGTACCGGTCGTGCCGGGGAGGAGGGGCTGGCCATCTGTTTAATCAGCCCGCAGGAGTGGAATCTGATGTCCAGTGTCGGGCGCTATCTGCGAATTGATTTTGAGCAGCGCATGATTGAATCGCAGCTGGGCAAATATAAAGGGCCGCATAAAGTTAAAGCATCGGGAAAGGCCGCGGGTACAAAAAAAGAGAAAGAGAAGGATAGAGAGAAAAAGGAGCGACAGAAGAAGAAGGGAAAAGAGGTGAAGATCAAGCAGCGCCACCGGGACAAGAAAAATATCGGCAAGCGGCGCAAACCAACCGTACAGATTGAAGATAAGCCCACGCCAAGTGGCTTCAAGCCACTGATGAAGAAAAAGTGATGAGCCATGGATAACAGCGAGATTTTGTTAGAGAAGGAAGATCTGGTCAGGCTGGCCAAAACCGAGATGCCCTTTGGCAAATATAAAGGGTCGCTGCTGATCGATCTGCCAGAACCCTACCTGCTCTGGTTTGCTGATAAAGGGTTTCCCGAGGGTCGGCTGGGGATGCTGCTGAAGCTCTCCTTAGAGATCAAGATCAATGGCCTGACTCATCTGATTGATCCACTGAAACAGCGTCCAACGCTCCACTGATGGCGATCAAATCAACCATATTCAAAGCCGATCTACAGATTGCAGATATGGATCGCAACTACTATCAGCCGCACCTTTTGACGCTGGCGCGCCACCCTTCCGAGACAGATGAGCGGATGATGGTCAGGCTGCTGGCTTTTGCACTGCACGCCGATAAGGCACTCTCTTTCACCAAAGGGCTGAGCAGTGATGAAGAACCGGATCTTTGGTTAAAAAATCTGAGTGATGAGGTTGAGCTATGGATCGATCTTGGCCAGCCAGACGAGAAGCGCATCCGCAAGGCCTGTGGGCGCGCCAAACAGGTGATCATCTACTGTTACAGCAGCCGCAGTGCTACAGTCTGGTGGGAGCAAAACAGCAGCAAGCTACAGCGCTTTGACAATCTTAGAGTGATTCATATCCCGAATGATGTCAGCAAGCAACTGGCCTATCTGGCGCAACGCAATATGCAGCTACAGTGCACCATACAGGATGGACAGCTCTGGCTGGCGGATGATGCCGAGTCGGTAGAGGTGAACTTGGCGGCCTGGAAGTGAGTAGCTGCGGAAGCCCCACTTCCGATAGAGCGGATGAATGGGGATAGCGCTTGCGTTATGACGCCTTGCTGCTGACCTCGATCTCAACCCCCTGGCTGTGCAGATAGTCGTCATAGCTGCCGCTGAAGTTGACGATGCCGTCGGCTGTCAGTTCAATGATGCGGGTGGCCAGCGATGATACAAATTCACGGTCGTGGCTCACGAAGAGCAGGGTGCCGGGGAAGTTCTCCAACGCCAGGTTGAGCGACTCAATGGTCTCCATATCCATGTGGTTGGTTGGTTCATCCATTAGCAGGATGTTGGGCTGCTGTAGCATGATTTTGCCAAACAGCATGCGCCCCTGCTCGCCACCAGAGAGGACATTGACCTGCTTGTTGATCTCATCCTGAGAGAAGAGCAGCCGCCCCAAAGTGCCGCGAATCACCTGCTCGTCATCGCTCTCTTTGCCCCACTGTTCCATCCAGTCGTAGAGGTTTGTCTCTTCGCTGAAGTCTGCGGAGTGATCCTGGGCGTAGTAGCCGATATTACTGTTTTCTGACCACTTTACCGTGCCGCTGTCGGGTGTCAGATCACCCACCAGGGTGCGCAGCAGGGTGGTCTTGCCGATGCCGTTGGGGCCGATGATGGCAACCCGTTCGCCCACTTCGATCATCAGGTCTAACTTGCTGAAGAGCGGTTGCCCTTCGAATCCTTTGCTGACGCCTTCCAGCTCCAGCGCCAGACGAAAGAGCTTTTTCTCCTGGTTGAAGCGGATGTAGGGGCTGATCCGGCTGGAGGGTTTGATCTCATCCAGCTCGATTTTGTCGATCTGCCGGGCGCGGGAGGTGGCCTGCTTGGCCTTGGATGCGTTGGCAGAGAAGCGGCTGACAAAGGTCTGCAGCTCGGCAATCTTGGCCTTTTTCTTGGCGTTATCGGCGTACATGCGCTCGCGGATCTGGGTGGAGGCGATCATGTAGTCGTCGTAGTTGCCGGGGTAGACGCGGATCTCGCCGTAGTCGAGATCGGCCATGTGGGTGCAGACGCTGTTCAGAAAATGACGATCATGTGAAATGATGATCATGGTACTGTTGCGTTTGTTCAGCTCGTTTTCCAGCCAGCGAATGGTATTGATGTCGAGGTTGTTGGTCGGCTCGTCCAGCAGCATGATGTCTGGGTCGGCAAACAGTGCCTGTGCCAGCAATACTCGCAGTTTCCAGCCGGGGGCGACGGCGCTCATCAGGCCATTGTGCTGCTCCAGTGGGATATCCAGCCCCAGCAGCAGCTCACCCGCGCGGGACTCGGCGGTGTAGCCATCCATCTCGGCAAATTCGACCTCCAGTTCGGCTACCTTCATGCCCTCCTCTTCGCTCATCTCGGGCAGGGCGTAGATGCGGTCGCGCTCCTGTTTGACCACCCACAGCTCTGCGTGACCCATGATGACGGTATCCAGAACCGTCTCCTCTTCAAAAGCAAACTGGTCTTGGCGCAGTTTGCCGAGCCGCTCGTTAGGGGCAAGATTGATGTTGCCAGCGGTGGGATCCAGATCGCCTCCGAGGATTTTCATAAAGGTCGATTTGCCACAACCATTGGCTCCGATCAGGCCGTAGCGGTTGCCGCCACCAAATTTGACAGAGACGTTTTCAAACAGGGGCTTGGCCCCGAATTGCATAGTGATGTTGGCGGTAGAGATCAAGGTGTTATTCCGTATCGCCGCTCCCGCGCTTCCTGCGCCCGCGGCATACCGTACGTCCTGTACATAAAAAACGCCCTGGCAGATAGGTCTCAGGGCGTTTTGGGATTTGGTAATTGACCATTATCTCACAACTTACTCCGGTGGGAAGAAAAAAAGGGTGCGATGTGGGAAAGGCTCTCCTAAAATGGGTGCTGATTTCAGCCTCAGCGAACGTTATCTATGGAAAAATTGAACCAGGTTTTATTGCATCCCAAAAATAGGGTGGGTGCAGATCTTGAAGCGTGGCTTGCGCATGTGGGTGGAGAGGGGTTGCAGGTTGCGCTGCAAGACCCTTCCCGATTGGTTGCACTGGTAAAGGAGGCAGAACTGCCCGGCCTGGGCGGGAGCGGCTTCCCGGTGCATATCAAGTGGGCGGCGGTTGCGCAGCAGAGAGAGGCAAAAGAGAAATACCTGATCTGCAATGGCAACGAGGATGAACCCGGCACCTTTAAGGATCGTATGCTGCTGGAAGAGACACCGCACCAGATCATTGAAGGGGCAACGATCACCGCGCTGGCGACCGGGATCAACCGAATTGTTTTTTACATCAACCCCGATCTGGACGGCGGCATTGACGCGATGCGTACCGCAGTGGCGCAGTGGCAAGCGTCTGGGCTTGTGGACAAGGCGGCCGTGGCGTTGAAAAGAGCGCTGAAGTATCAGGTGGTGGAAAGTTCCGGTCACTATATTGGCGGTGAAGAGACGGCGGCCATTGAGTCGGTGGAGGGAAAATTCCCCTTCCCGCGTGGCAAGCCGCCGTATCCTGCCCAGCATGGTGTGCATGGCTATCCCACGCTGGTCAACAATATGGAGACCATGGCCAATATCCCCCATCTGGTGCGCAATGGTGCGCAGTGGTTTAAGGATCAGGGCATTGGCAAAGCGGGTGGCACCAAGATCTTCTGTCTGAGTGGTGATGTGCTGAAACCCGGCTCCTACGAGCTGCCAATGGGTACGCCGCTGAAGGATCTGATCTACACCTACGGTGGCGGTGTGTTGCTGGGGAAAAAACTGAAGGCGGTGTTTACCGGCGGCCCATCGAATACCATTCTGACTCCGAAGGATCTGGATGTGCCGCTGGATTTTGACTCGGTGCGGGCGCGCCGCTCCAGCCTGGGAACCGGAGCGATGATCGTGATCTCTGAAGGAACCGGCATCGTCAAGCGGGTTTCAGAGTATGTCGATTTCTTTGCCCACTCCTCCTGTGGCCAGTGTCCGCCCTGCAAGACGGGTACTTATTATATATCTCAGCTGCTGGGCAAGATTGATACCGGCCAGGGGCGGCAGGCCGATCTCGATTCGCTGGAAAATCTATGCGAGATACTGCCGGGCAGTGGACGCTGCCATCTGCTGGATGGTGCAGTGAAGGTGCTGGAGAGTTCACTCTACCATTTCAAGGATGAGTATGAGCAGGCGCTCAGACGGTAGTGTGCTCCCCTGTTGGGTAACCGATGGATTATGACGGCTATAAACAATGACTTATGCTCAATGAAAAAAAGATAAATTTAAGTGATTATATTATTTGACCTCGCGGCTCACTTTTGACATAGTGCGGCCTCTTTGAGAATTATTGCAGCGATTTTTAGGGCTGTTTCTGCCTGTAAAATCCAACGGAAAGCCTATAGTTTCGGGCGGTGCGCACAGCTTCACTACTGCGCGCAGCCATAAGTTTTTTTTAAAAATACATCCTTGAGAGTACTTCACGGGAAGGCCTATGACTAAACAAGCAACAGCGCAAAAAAGCAATGTCGCTGAGATTTCCGCAGGAAAACCAAAGCGTATTGAAGAGCATATTATTGAGGTTGTCAGTGACTCTGGCGAAGGTGCCCAGAAGTGTGGGCAGACCTTTGGCACAGTTAGTGGCAAGATGGGGAACGGCGTCTGGACAGTGGAGATCATCCCTGCTGAGATTCAGCCGCCCGCCCGTTCGAAGGAGGGTGCCAGTGGTGTTCGCATCCGGCTGGGTTCCAAATATGTCACCAACATGGGTGACCAGGCTGATCTGGTTATCGCCTTCAATGAACAGGTGCTCTACAACCGCATCGTAAACGGTGCCTTTCGCAAGGGTACAGTGGTTCTGCTGGAGAGCAAGTGGGCAGAGGATCCGCAGCCAGCCATCCGCGAGCAGTATGCTGCCGCGCTGGCCGACTTCAATGAGCGCGGCCTGATTATTCATGAGCTGCCGCTTGAGAAAGAGTGCCTCAAGATTGTTAAAAATGCCCGTCAGGGCAAAAACATGTTTGTGCTTGGCATGCTCTGCCGTATCTACAGTCGTGACACCCAGCGCGCTCTGGATGAGATTGCAAAGGTCTTCGCGCGAAAGGGCGAGAAGGTGATCAAGCCAAACCACGAGCTGTTTAAGGCTGGCTACCAGTATGCTGCTGAGAATCTTGATTATCATTACGAGGTTATCCCAGAGCGTGAGGGGCTGCAGAAGCCTACCGTGGTAACCAACGGTAATACCGCCGTTGGGCTGGGTATACTGGCTTCCGGTATGGATATGCTGGCGATGTATCCGATCACTCCGGCAACCTCTGTCTCTCACTATGTGTCAGAGGTGTTTCACCATACCGGCGGGTTTATGCATCAGGCTGAGGATGAGATCGCGGCTGTTGCCTATGCCGTAGGCTCCTCCTTTGCAGGCAGAACCGCTGTTACGGTCACCTCTGGCCCCGGTATGGCGCTTAAGACCGAGATTCTGGGTCTGGCGGTGATGTGTGAGGTACCGCTGGTAGTTGTCAATGTGCAGCGTGGCGGCCCGGCAACCGGCCAGCCGACCAAGATCGAGCAGGGTGATCTGCTCTCAGCGATCTACAGCATGCCTGGCGACGCACCCAAAATCGTCATGGCGCCAGCCACCATCTCCGAGTGCTTTCACTTTGTGATCACGGCACGCAAGCTGGCTGAAGCCTTCCGCACCCCGGTCATTATCCTGACCGATGCCAACCTGGCGACCGCTGTACAACCCTATGATCGTCCAGAGCCTCAGGCCGAATGGCTCTCTGCGCCGATTGACCAGTCCGAGTGGGACAAAAATATTCCACCCTATGACTGGGATGATGAGACCGGCCTGTCACCACGGCCAATCCCAGGTCAGCCCGGTGGTGAGTACGTCCTGACCGGCCTGGCTCACACCAAGCGCAGTAAGGTGGCCTACGACTCCATGTCAAACCAGATCGGTTGTAACATGCGCAGCCGCAAGATGTCCGCCTTTGCCGCCACCTTGCAGCGCCCCGAGATCTATGGTGACAAAGAGGGCGACATCCTGGTTCTCTCCTGGGGTTCTACCATGGGCGCCGTACGGGAGGCCGTGGATCGCATGCGAGCAGATGGCCACAAAATATCCAACGTACACCTGCGATTCCTGCATCCGTTTGAGAAGGATCTGAAAGAGATCTTCTCCAAATTTAAGAAGGTGATGACTGTCGAGCTGAACTACAGCGACGACCCTGATATGCCGCTGATCACCGATGCCACTCGCCGCTATGCGCAGCTGGCCAATATCCTGCGTCATCATACGCTGCTGGATATTGACTGCTGGTCTATCGTGCAGGCAGCCCCGCTGCAGCCCGGTGTGATTTGTGAGGCCGTTCTTGGTCGTCTGAAGAAACTGAATTAGGAGATTACGTCGATGTTCGGACTTAAAGCAGATTGGTCACTTGACGTTCAAGACCGCTATTTTACCCTTGAAGATTATGAAGGTGCGCAGCCACGCTGGTGCACCGGTTGTGGCGACCATGGTGTATTGACCGCCGTGCAAAAGGTCTGCCGGGAAGCACAGCTTGCACCCGAGAAGATTGTCAATGTATCAGGCATCGGCTGTTCAAGCCGCCTGCCGCACTATATGAAGACCTACGGCTTTCACGGCCTGCATGGTCGGGCGCTGCCTTTTGCCTCTGGCATCAAGGCGCGCCGCCCGGATCTGGATGTCTGGGTCTCCACCGGTGATGGTGACTGCTTCTCCATTGGCGGCTGCCACTGGATACATGGCATACGTTACAATGTTGATATGGTTGTTCTGGTATTTGATAACGCCATTTATGGCCTGACCAAAAATCAGACCTCACCCACCAGCCCGCAGGAGCTCAAGACCAGCACCCATCCAACCGGCTCTTTCCTGCCAGCAATGAATCCGCTGACCATCACCCTGGGTATCACTAATGTATCCTTCGTGGCGCAGGTGGTGGATTGGAATCCACTGCTGGTCTATGAAACCATCAAGATGGCGCATGCTCACCGCGGCACTAGCTTTGTGCGCATCATCCAGCGTTGCCCGGTCTTCGTAGAGGATGTGCATAAAGAGATGGTGAATGACCCATCTCAGATTCTGCTGCTGAAGCATGAGAACGGCATCCCGACCAACGAAGCTGTTGAGCGCATCTATCCAAACCAGATCGAGCATGACCCGACTGACTGGAGTGCGGCGATGAATATTGCTCGTGATGAGAGCAGGGTTCCCTGTGGGCTGCTTTACCACGACCCGAATGCCCCGGTCTATGACGACTGGAGCAACGTAGGCATGGGCATGTCTGACGAAGAGAAGATCGCCGGTGTTAACAAGGCGCTTGACTCCTTCTCGATCTAACCGCTACAGGCAGACTCCACGATTATGACAGCACAAGCTAGTAAAAAGCAGCCGCTGCAGGAATCAGAGCGAAGCGCGGGAGGAGTACCTTTCCTCCCCGCTTCTGCTGATGCCTCTGACGAGCTGATGAACACTCTGCGCCACTTTCATCTGGGTGAGCCTGGCGCTAAATCCACACTTGGCAAAGTGAGCAGCGAGTTCCTGCCCGTCTCACTCAACAGCTTTCGGGATGTCACGAAGGTCAGGTACGACTACCCGTTATTCCTCTATCCAGCGCAGAGTGCCGGTGATGTTTTGGCAAAGCCGCTCTCCCGCTTCCTTGGCGATGTAGTCGAGGGTTTTGCACCCGCTGCCGAAAGTGCGCGGATTCTCAAAGACAATCTTGCCTGGATTGAGCGCGAGCTGTGCAGCAAATTGCAAGGGCAGGAGGCGCCGGTAGATGCGGCTCCTCTGGTTGCTGATGCAGCACAGGCGTTGCAGAAGCAGCTTGACCTGAAGGGCGAGCACGTTGAACGTCTGCAGGCCGATCTGGATCAGCTGGTCGCTGCTGTTGAAGAGGGTAGTCAGTTTCTTGGCTACGGGCGTCTGGCCGCGGTCTATCTGCTGCTGCATGTGGCGCGCTGTAAATCGCTGCCGCGCCGTGCGGCATTCCATCAGGAGATCGCCCAACTGGCTGCCAGCCTGAAAGCGTTGTTGGCCGTGGAAAAAGGCAAGACCGCTGCAGCAAGGAAATCAACCGCTATCAAGCAGAGCATTGGTGTCTCAAGCGGCTATTTCAACACCGCATCCATGTCAAAGATGATGAACCACTCACAGGGTTCTGCATCAATGGCGGTTGCGCGGCGCAAGCGTGTTGAAGCTGCGCTGGGAGTTCTTGAGTCCTATCAGAGCGATCCTGTGCTGGTGCGTGCCGTGCATGCCAACAAGCTGGGTGAGACGCTATTGTCAGATGCGGCTGATTTTGCATCTGTCAGCGATGTGGATCCCTGCTCAGTAGCTGCGGCCACCTTTGATGCAGAGGCAGAGAAACTGGCTAAGGTTTTTGCTGCGGTACGCATTGCCAAGCTGGAGAGCAGAGATGCCTACAGGCCTGCAATTCATGATGCCTGGTTCAAAAATTTTGGGTGGGAAGGCTTCTCCCCGGAAGAGCTGCTGCTGGTACCGACCGTTGTTGCCATTGATAATGCCAACGATGTCGCAACCAGCGGTCTCTGTTCCTTTTCGCAGCTGCTGAGTTCCGGTCGTCCGGTACAGATATTGGTGCGGGTTCAGGCGCACAGCAATCCGGCTGCGGCGGAGGGTGAAGACCCATTTGCGCGTTACCGTGTGGAGCTGGGTTACCTGGGTATCAGCCACCGCCAGGCTGTGGTTGCCCAGTCCTCTGCGGCACGTTATGAGCATCTGCTGGAACAGTACGGCTTGGCGCTTGATGCCACCTGCACTGGTCTGCATTTGGTCAGCACGGGTGTTAAGTCATCCGAAGGCGGCTCGCTTGATCCGTGGTTTGTGGCCAGTGCCGCACTGGAAGGGCGCGCCCATCCAGCCTTTCTGATCAATCCCGATGCAGGCGATGATTTTGCTTCGCGCATGGATTTCAGCGGCAATCCGCAGGCCGAGCATGATTGGCCAAACCACAACTACAGCTATATTGACGCAGACGGCAACACAGTAAATTCAGAGCTCTCTTTCACCTTTGCCGATTATGCGTTGCTGATTCCAAGTCTGAAGGCGCACTTTGGCGTGGTCACAGAAGGGCATAGTGCGGATGATCTTGTGCCGGTTGCGCAGTGGTTGACGCTGCCAGAAGAGCAGGCCAACAGCAGCGTACCCTTCATCTGGGCGGTGGATGGCAACGATGTGATGCAGCGTCTGGTGATCTCCCGTGCACTGGTCATGGCCTGTCGTGATCGCCGCAACTACTGGCGCACCCTTCAGGAGCTGGCCGGTGTGCGCAGCCGTTATATAGAGCTGGCGGTGCAGCGTGCCAGTGAAGAGGCGCAAGCCGCTGCCGCTGCCGAGATTGAGGCCATGCACAGCGAGCAGGCTGAAGAACTGGAGCGTGTCCGCAGTGAAACAGCGGGCGAGGCACTGGGTCGATTGGCTAATGCGCTGGTGGGAATGGATCTCTCAGCGGCACTGCCTGCCGCCGGTGCGCCGGCTGTGGCAACCGCAGCGTCTGCTGCATCGGCAGAAGAGGCGGAACCAGAGGCAGCAGCTGAGCCTGAAGCGGCACCCGAACCTGAAGAGGAAGAGGTGAGCTTCGATGATCCGTGGATCGAAACGATTCTATGCACCACCTGCAATGACTGTATCAATCTCAACCCGCTGATGTTCGTCTACGACGATAACAAGCAGGCCTATATTGCAGATGCAACGGCTGGAACCTTTGCCCAACTGGTAGAGTCGGCTGAGTTCTGTCCTGCCAACTGCATCCATCCAGGCAAACCCCTGAACCCGGATGAGCCTGATCTGGATGATCTGATCAAGCGGGCAGAAGCGTACAACTAGGGATTGCCGCCATAGGAGCAAGGCGCGGAACGAGCTGCCCTGGGGCAGTGGCTTCCTGCGCCTCTCCTGGCTCCCTGACAACGAAGCGAATATCAAATGTCATTTGATCTCGGAACACTATTTTCTGCACCGGGCATCATGCTCGGCCTGGGACTGTTCTTTGGTATTGTCCTTGCCGTGGCCTACCGATACCTGAAGGTAGAGGAAGATCCACGCATCGACGATACCGAAGCGTTGCTCCCGGGTACCAACTGCGGTGCCTGCGGTGAACCCGGCTGTCGCGCCTTCTCTGAGAAATTGGTCTCAGGCGAGGTGGAGCCAAGCCTGTGCACCGTTGCAAGTCCGGATGTACTGGAGAGCATTGCCGAATATCTCGGAGTGGATGCGGGTGAGCAGAACAAGCGGGTAGCGCGGCTGCGCTGCGCCGGTGGTGTGGCAGAAGCGCATCAGATCGCGGAGTACAAAGGTTTTGATGGCTGCCGGGCTGCGGATATGGTTGCAGGTGGTGGCAAGGGCTGCTCCTGGGGCTGCCTGGGACTTGCCGACTGCGAGATCTCCTGCACCTTCGGCGCAATCATTATGAATGACAATGGCCTGCCAAAGGTCGAGGTCGATCTCTGTACCGCCTGTGGCGACTGCGTTGATGCCTGTCCACGCGATCTGTTTGAGATTTTGCCGCTTAACGAAAAACTCTACGTTCAATGCAACAACCCCTTAGCTGGTGATGATGCAGTGGCGCTGTGTACCGTAGCTTGTGATGCCTGTGGCCGCTGTGCCCTGGATGCCGAGCCGGGCGTAGTGGTCATGGAGAACAATCTGCCCATCGTGCATTTTGATCTCGGTACTGCAAAACCAAAAGCCACCTACCGCTGCCCGACCGGGGCAATAAAGTGGCTGGAGGGTAACCAGTTCGAAGAACATAGCCAAGAGAAGAGCCAGAAACGACATGCCTAGTAATAATACCATGGCCATCCGCCTGTACCGGCGCCTATTTGTTTCTTCCAAGAGAGCCGTAAAGGAAGATGGGATAGAGACCGTTCTGGATGGGAATACAGCCGTTGCCGTAACCGAAGCCGCTATCTCTGGAGCCGCTGCCCTGGGCAGTAGTTTTCCAGGGGTCGGCGCTAACCAAGCGTGGCGATCCGAGCAAGAGCAGCGTGACAGTAACGCTTTTGGCGGGCAGATCAGCTCCTGCGAGACAGATGGGCCGCGTGGCGCACTCGCCGCTGCGACTGGGCTTGCCCTGTCGGGTGGGCGGGCTACAGTCTTTATCTCCGGGCAGGATGCTGCGGCGGTTCAGGATCAGCTGCGAATCGCTGCCAACCGTCATCTTCCGCTGGTGATGCATCTTGAAAACAGCGCGCTCTCAGGCCAGGGTTCGACCTTGGGCACGGGGCATGAGGCAATACACCTGTGTGCCGATTCCGGTCTCTTCACACTGGTGGCCTCCACCGTGCAAGAGGCGGTGGACTTCACCCTGATTGCCCGCCGCGTTGCTGAGCGTGCATTGGTGCCGGGCGTGGTGGCGATGGATGGGGAACAGACCGCCCGTTCGCTGCAAAATGTCAGATTGGCCTCGCAAGAGCTGGCAGAGCGGTTCATTGGCGCATCCGATGCCACTATCCCGACTCCCACCGATGCGCAAAAAATGCTGTTTGGCGACCACCGTCGCCAGGTGCCGAACTGGCATGACCTGGACAACCCGGTGATGCATGGCGCGCTACAGGGTGCCGAGGTCTATGCCTTGGGCGCGATTGGACAGAGTGCCTTTTTCGAACAGCATCTGCCTGCCATCCTGCAACAGGCGATTGCCGATTTTGCAGCGCAGACAGGCAGGGACTACTCCCCTGTAACCGATTTTGAGTTGGGCACGGATAGCGCAGAGTGGCCTCGCTACTCAGCGGATGACGCAAAACTGGTATTGGTGGCGCAGGGTTCGGCCATTGAGACAGCAAAGGCCGTTGCCGCACATGTTCTGTCAGAGACCGGAGAGCGGGTTGGCGTGGTTGGCATCCATGCGGTGCGCCCGTTTCCATCTGCTGAGATTGTCAGCCGGCTGCGTGGCCGTGCCAATGTTGTGGTTCTGGAACGTGCTGAAACCCCGCTGGCGGGTGATGCCCCACTGACCCGCGAGATACGGGCCGCCTTTGACCAGGCGCAAGAGAACAGCCGCTATGGCGAACAGACCCATCCTGGTGTCCCTGCAATGGACGAAAAGGCCCGCCCTCGACTGCGCACCGTAGTCTATGGTGTTGGTGGTCAGCCGGTACGCAGTGCAGATCTGATTGCGCTGTGCCGGGATCTGGAGCAACTCAATGGCTCACGCCACTATCTGGGTGTCGATCTTGCGCAGAGATCGACCAGCTACCCCAAACGCCAGGTATTGCTGGACAACCTGAACCGTGCCTATCCCGAGATTGCCAAACAGGGTCTGCGCTCAACCATAGCAGCACCTGATCTGCGCCCTGAAAATGCACTGACCATTGCGGTGCACCGCATGACGGGTCAGGGTGGAGAGGGGCTGGTGGATGAGGCGGGAAGCTATCTGCACCAACTGGTTGGCGGTGAGCTTCGCAGCCGGACAGGCCTGAGCTGGGAGCGCTGGGGTGCCTGCTGTACCGATCTGGTAACACATGCCGGGAGCGGGCTGCTGGATAGCGGCGACGATATCACGGTTGACTTCTCTATTCTGGCGGCCAAACGCCCCAATCCACTGTTCAAGCCCCATACACAGCTGCGCGATGGTGGTGCTTTGATGGTATTGTCAGCAGGCACTGACAAGGCGGTATGGCAAGGCCTCTCAGCGGATACCCGCGCAGCAGTCAAACAGAAAGGTTTAACCCTCTATGCGGTCATGCCGCGCAGTAAAGATGCCAAGGTTCCAGGCATTCCGGCTGCCGATCTGACCCGCGAACATCTGCTGGGTGCCCTCTTCAAGGCGCTGCTGGATGCCGAGGCAGTCGATGTCAAGGCGCGCCGACTTATCCCTGCCCGCGAAGAGGCGTTGGATAACCTCCCCAGTGGGACGAGCAGCGCGCTTCTGGCCGCTTTTCAGACCGGCATGGCGGCTGTCAGAAAGATTGATTATGCGGCACTGAGTGAGCCTGCTCGCACAGTGGCCAAAACCGATTCAACCCCTATTGCAGTGCGCCAGCTCAAGAGCAAAAACGAGCGCCACGACAGCCTGCCCAGATTCTGGGATCAGGTCGGCATCCTCTACCGTAATGGTGAGGCTGACACACAGACCGCCGACCCCTATATCACAGCAGGCACCCTGCCGCCGTTGACCTCAACCTTCCGTGACCTGAGCGACACCCGCCGCATGTTGCCTGCATTCGACCCAACCGAGTGTACCGGTTGTGGCAAATGCTGGAGCAGCTGCCCGGAAGGTGCTATCGGCGCGGTTGCCGTGACCCCGGGCGCACTGATTGATGCCGGTATCAAGATTGCCGGTGGCGATGCGCTACGCCCATCCGGTTCAAAAATCGCCGGGCGGATCTGTAGCCAGGTTCGCACCGGAAAGGCCAAAAGTGGTTCGGCAAGTGCGTTGCTGGAAGAGGGCTACGCCTGGCTGTCAGAGAAGATGCCGCTGCCAGAGGATCGTAAGCAGGCGATGGATGAGGCCTTCGAGGCGGTCAATGCCCGGATTGGCGCACTCCCGGTTGCGGTCACCGCCCCTCTTTTCAACGACCTGGAAGCCGAGAAAAAGGATAGCGGTGCGCTGCTGGCGCTGGCGATCAACCCGAATGCCTGCAAGAACTGCGGTATCTGCGTCACCGTGTGTGAGCCAGGCTCCATGCAGGCAGAGAAGCAGGATGAGACGCATCTGCAACAGGCGCGTGAGATTTGGGATATTTGGGGCAACACCCCCGACACCCCTTCAGAGATCATAGAAAAGGTCAGTGACAACCCGGAGGTTGGCGCAATGGCTGCGGTCATGCTGTCACGCTACTGTGCCATGGCGGTGGCGGGTGGTGATGGCGCTGAGTCCGGGTCGGGCGAGAAGATCGCCGTCCGCATGGCGCTGGCAGCGACGGAATATCATCAGCAGCCGCTGCTGCACAGTTTTACCAAGGAGATTGCAGAGACCCTGCAACAGCTGAAGGATCAGATCCGTGAAGAGATCGCTTCCGCGCTGCCGGTGGATAATCTGGATGCCCTGACAGCGGGTCTGAATCAGCTCAAGAGCGGAATCGTCGATGTCGGTGAGCTGACCAGCCACATCGAGACCTCGGTTGAAGAGGGCAATGTCAACGCGGTGCGGCTGCGCCGACTGGTCGATCTGGCCAAGGCGTTGGGTGAGCTGCACTGGCGGCTTGCAGAGGGTGAGACCGGACTGGGGCGTTCCCGCTTTGGCCTGGCGATTGCGCCGGGCACGGTTGCGGCCTGGGCGGGTGTCTTCCCCAACAACCCATTCCAGGTGCCGGTTGCAATAGACACCACTGGCGATACCGCACAGATGGCCGCCGGTCTGCTGCAGGGGCAGTTGCGCGAGGCAACAGAGGCACAACGCCTGCTGCGAGCTGCAAAACTGGAGCTGGAGCAGCCTACCGGCATCCAACAGCTGCGTGACGAGCTGGATGGGCTGGGCTGGCAGGATCTGAATGATCAGGAGCGTGCGCTCTGCCCGCCGCTGTTACTGGTTGGCAATGATGAGGCGCTGGCCGGGCGTGGTTTTTCACAGGTGGCCTGGTTGTTGAAATCCGGGCTGCCGGTAAAGATCCTGCTGCTTGCCGATCTGGGTCTTGGCCTCGACAGCGGCGATCTGAGGGACGCTGCGGTGGCCTCGTCGCGTGATCCCAAGGCGGATCTGGGGCTGATGGCGATGGCACAGCGAGTGGCCTATGTGGCTCAGAGCTCTATCGCGGCAGCGGATCATCTCCGTCAAAGCGTACGGGAAGCCCTTAAATACAAGGGGCCGGCGCTGATTCATCTGCATGTTCCCAGCCCAGGGCGGCACGGTTTTTCCGTAAGCCAGACCCTGCAGCAGGCAGAGCTTGCGCTGAATAGCCGTGCCTTTCCACTGTTTAGATATAATCCTGCTGCGGAAGGTGTATTTGGCTCCCGTATCACGCTGGAAGGCAATCCGGAGCTGAATGCCCCCTGGGTCGCCAACGAGGACGGTACACCGTTTACCCCCGTGCAGTGGGCATTGAGTGAAAGCCGTTTTGCGGGTCGCTTTGTACCGATCACCAGCGAAGACCCGGCACCCACCGCACTGGATCTCTGGCTGGGGCTGGAGGCTGATGCACGTCAGGGGAAAACGCCATTTATTCAGCGGCCGGAAGAGAGTGGCGAGACACAGCGCATCCGTGTCGATGCCGAGCTGGCCGCTGAGATTGCCGAACGTGCCCAGAGCTGGCGCACCTTGCAGGAGCTGGCGGGTATCGAGACCCCCTTTGCCGCAGCTATCGTTCAAGCGACAGAGGAGCGTCTGGCAAAAGAGCATGAGGCAGCACTGGCAGCATTGAAGAGCGAGTATCAGCAACAGAGCAGTGCGCAGCAGAGTGGCGCGCAGGCAGAGACATCCGCCCATGTGCGTGAGCAATTGCTGAAGCTGGCAGGTTATTAAGAGTAAGGGAGGGCTATTTGCGCGTGGCCAGCTTGCCCCCGCTGCTGATAGCTTAAGCAAATTTACCGACAAATTGAGTAAAAGCCTATGAACCTACATGAATATCAAGCGAAGGGTCTCTTCGCAGAGTATGGAATCCCCATCCCTGCGGGACAGATGGTCGATTCAGTAAATGACGCTGAATCTGCGGCCAATGCCATCGGCGGTGAGGCCTGGGTGGTCAAGGCGCAGATACATGCCGGTGGGCGAGGCAAAGCCGGTGGTGTGAAGCTGGTCAAAAGCATCGATGAGCTGAAGCTGGAGACGGATCGCATGTTGGGAAGCGCTCTGGCCACCTTCCAGACCCATGGGCGTGAGCTGCCGGTCAGCCAGGTGCTGATTGAGCAGACACTGGATATCGACCGAGAGCTCTACCTGAGTGCTGTGGTTGACCGTGCAACCGAGCGGGTTGTCTTCATGGCCTCTGCATCGGGCGGTATGGATATTGAAGAGGTTGCCGAGGCAACGCCGGAGAAGATCGTCACCGTCTGTGCCGATCCGGCCGCAGGCCTGCAACCCTACCAGTGTCGCCAGGCGGCCTTTCGTATGGGGCTGGAGGGGAAGCAGGTTGGTGCGCTGACCCGAATCATGATGGGGCTTTACCGACTGTTTGATGACAAAGATATGAGCCTGGTCGAGATCAACCCGCTGATCGTGACTGGCGATGGTGATCTGCTGGCACTGGATGGCAAGATCAACATTGATGACAACGCCCTCTATCGCCACCCGGATCTGCTGGAGATGCGTGACGAGAGCCAAGAAGATGCGCAGGAGTGTGAGGCGCAGAAGCATGACCTCAACTACATCACCCTGGACGGCAATATCGGCTGCATGGTCAACGGTGCAGGTCTGGCGATGGCCACCATGGATCTGATCAAACTGCACGGTGGTGATCCGGCCAACTTTCTGGATGTAGGCGGTGGCACCACTGCTGAGCGCGTAGCCGCTGCTTTCAAACTGATCCTGAGCGACGCCAAGGTGGAGGCCATTCTGGTGAACATCTTCGGTGGCATCGTTCGCTGTGATCTGATTGCAGAAGGGATCATCGCCGCAGTGAAAGATGTGGGTATCTCAATCCCGGTCGTTGTGCGGCTGGAGGGTACCAATGCGCCACAGGGGCGGGAGCTGCTGGATCAGAGTGGTCTGAACCTGATCTCTGCCGAAGGGTTGACCGATGCGGCCAAGAAGGTCGTCGCATCCATCGCCTGACCAACGGCTGCATACAATCTCGACGTCGGTTATGGGGAGATCACTGAAGACCCTGGTTACCGGTTTCACCATTGCAGTGCTGGGAGCAGTACTGACAGGATGCTCAGGAGAGCCAACGGAAGCGGATCTGAAAAAGGCACTGCAATCCGAGATGGAGAGAGCCAATGAGCTGGCGCAGACCATGTTGGGTGAAGAGGCGGGCGCTGCGGTTGCAACAACGATCCATGCCCTCGACAAGCTCAACTGCAAGCGGAGCGAAGTGGATGGCAAGCAGGAGTATCGCTGCCGGGTGGAGATGGATATAACCTACCCCCCCGCCAAGCGCCAGAAGCGCAAGGCCAGCATACGAATGGTGAAAGAAGATAGTGGCTGGACGGTTGTGAAGCGCTTCTGATCGTCTGCTAGCGGCTTTAGCTGAATGCTGATACAGGAATATTAAAATGAGTATTTTAATCAATAAAGAGACCAAGGTTGTCGTCCAGGGCTACACGGGAAAGCAGGGTACATTCCATGCTGAACAGGCCATTGCGTACGGCACCAACATCATTGGTGGCGTGACCCCCGGCAAGGGCGGTCAATCCCATCTGGATCGGCCGGTGTTCAACACTGTGGCCGATGCGGTCGATGCAACCGGCGCGGATGCCAGCATGATCTATGTGCCACCCGCCTTTGCAGCCGATGCCATTCTGGAAGCGGCCGATGCCGGTATCAAGGTGATTGTCTGCATCACCGAGGGTATCCCGGTTGTGGATATGCTGAAGGTGAAGGCTGCGCTGCGTGGTCACAACAAGCCCTATCTGATTGGCCCCAACTGCCCTGGCGTGATCACGCCAGGCGAGTGCAAGATCGGCATCATGCCGGGTGCCATCCATCAGCCGGGCAAGATTGGTGTTGTGTCACGCTCCGGTACCTTGACTTATGAGGCAGTACGCCAGACCACCCTGGCCGGTCTGGGGCAGTCCACCTGCGTCGGCATCGGTGGCGATCCCATCCACGGCATGAACTTTATCGACTGCCTGAAGCTGTTCCAGGAAGACCCACAGACCGAAGGGATCATCATGGTGGGTGAGATCGGCGGCAGCAAAGAGGAGGAGGCCGCAGAGTACATCAAGGCCAATGTCAGCAAGCCGGTTGTCTCCTATATTGCGGGTCTGACAGCGCCTCCAGGGCGTCGTATGGGACATGCGGGAGCCATCATCTCGGGCGGCAAGGGTGCCGCCACCGACAAGATTGCCGCACTGGAAGCGGCCGGCGTTACGGTCTCCCGCTCACCGGCTGACATGGGCGAGCATATGGCTCAACTGATGAATGGCTAATCGCCCTCCTGTAGTGTGGCAACTGATAACCGTTTTACTATGAATCTATTTCGGCGATTAAGTAACAGCTTTGATCATGGGGTATTCCCCCATCATCACAAAGAGCAGACGGAGCAACTCGCAATCCAGCGCCTCCCTTTTGGCAAGCGCTTTGTGATCCCGCTTGGTCAGCATGTAGGCGCACCAGCCAAACCGATAGTGCAGGCAGGCGATGCAGTAAAGCGTGGCCAGATGATTGCCGAGCCGGGTGGCTTTGTCTCCGTGGCACTGCATAGCCCCGTTACCGGGCGCGTGACCGGCGTCGATCCAGAGCGCTATGCCGACGGTACCTTTCAAGAGGCGATCGTGATTGAGGCGGATCAATATGATGCGCAGCAGATGGAGGTTCACCCCATCGACTGGGAATCGCTCTCAATCGAGGCGTTCATCAGCGAGGTGCAGAAGGCCGGCATCGTGGGGTTGGGCGGCGCTGCATTCCCGTGTCATGTGAAGTACGCCATCCCGGATGGCAACAAGATCCGTCATCTGCTGATCAATGGCGCTGAGTGTGAACCCTATCTGACCAATGACCACCGCCAGATGGTGGAGCAGACAGAGGCGCTGCTCTATGGCGCGGAGATTGTGCGTCAGAAGCTGGGTGCAGAAGAGATTGTCATCGGTGTCGAGAAGAACAAGCCCGATGCGATCAAGGCATTGCAGGATGCGATCAAGCCTGGGCAGCCCGTCCGCGTGATGCCACTGGAGGTAAAATACCCCCAGGGCGCGGAGAAGATGCTGATCAAATCCGTGTTCGGTGTTGAGGTGCCAGCTGGCAAGCTGCCGCGTGATGTCGAGGTGGCAGTCAATAACGTCGGCACCATCATCGCCATTGCCGAATATTTTCAGACCGGCAAGCCGTTGATCGAGCGTGTGGTTACGGTTTCGGGGCCAGGTGTCTCCTACCCTGCCAACCTGATCGTGCCACTCGGAACCTCGATACGTGAAGTGCTGGATTATGCCGGCGGACTCACAGATGAGACACGCCAGGTGGTTCTGGGCGGCCCGATGATGGGTGATTCGATTGCCGATCTCGATGCGCCAATGCTCAAAGGCAGCGCAGGCGTACTGGCGCTGACAGAAAACGAGACCGGGCGACCACCGGAGTACAACTGCATCCGCTGTGGCCGTTGCGTTGAAGCCTGTCCCTACTTCCTGAATCCGGCTCGTTTTGCACGTCTGGCAAAGGCGCGCATGTTTGAAGAGATGGCTGAAACCTATAAGGTTATGGATTGTGTAGAGTGTGGCTGTTGCACCTACTCATGCCCTTCAGGCATTCCGATTGTACAGCATATTCGTACAGCTAAAGATCATCTGCGTTCCATGAAGGGGAAGGTTCAGTGACACAAAAGGATCCAAAACTTCTTATACAGCCCGGGCCACAGCTGCGGCAGCAGATGACCACCCCTGTGGTTATGCGTGATGTCTGGTATGCGCTAACCCCTGCCACCCTGGCCGGCATCTGGTTCTTTGGTTTGGGTGCATTTCTGGTGCTGCTGGCATGTATTGCTGGAGCGGTTCTGGTCGAGTGGTATTTTGCCCCTGAAGAGAAACGAGGCTATTTCCTTGGTGATGGCACAGCCATCCTTACGGGTTGGTTGCTGGGGCTTACGCTGCCGCCTGCGCTGCCTTTGTGGATGGCCTTTCTCGGTGGTGTTGTTGCGGTTGGTATAGGAAAGACCATCTGGGGAGGAATGGGTGCCAACATATTCAACCCTGCGCTGGTTGGCCGTGCCTTTCTGCTGGCCACCTTTCCGATTGCGATGACCACCTGGACAGCCCCTGGGGACTTTTTCACCATTCCTTCATCCCTTTTTGCACTGCCTCTGATGACCGGTGTTGTTGATACAGTTACGCAAGCCTCACCGCTGGGCATGATGAAGTTTGAGCATGTCGATACCCCATTCATCGACCTGCTGTTCGGCAATACATCAGGTTCCTTGGGCGAGACCAGCGGACTGTTGCTGATTCTTGGCGGCCTCTATCTCTGGTGGCGACGCGATCTTGATTGGCGTATTCCAGTGGGCATCCTGGGTACTGCAATAATCTTCTCGTTGATTCTCTTTATGGTCGATGCGGATAAGTATCCAGGGCCAATCTTTACCGTATTCTCAGGCGGCATGCTGCTCGGTGCCATCTTTATGGCCACTGACCCGGTCACCTCGCCACTGACACAGAAGGGAACCTGGATCTTTGCCATTGGTATTGGACTCCTGGTTGTGCTCATCCGCGTCTTTGGTGGCTTTCCAGAGGGGATGATGTATGCCATTCTGCTGATGAATGCGGCAACACCTTTGATTGACATGTACACCCAGCCACGGGTATTTGGACGGGAGCTGGATCAAAAATGAGTGAAGATAAAGTAGAGCAGGCTGCTGTAGCAGATGAGCCCAGTCCGGCTCGCCTGATTGGTACGCTTGCGATTGCCGGGCTGGTTTCAGGGGTCATTATTATTGCGATCTATCTGGCTACCTTTGAGACCATCAAAGAGAACAAGGCGCGTGAGTTGCGTGAAGCTGTCTTCCGGGTGCTTCCCAATGTAAGCAAGATGCAGAAGCTGTTGCTCAAAGAGGGCAAGCTGGAGGTCTCTTACAAAGAGGAGAAAGGTGAAGAGCCCATTTATGCCGGTTATGACGACAACAACACATTCATGGGGTACGCCATTCCAAGTGATGGGCCAGGGTTTGCAGATACCATAAGTGTGCTTTATGGCTATCGCCCATCGGATCGCAAGGTGATCGGTATGTGGATACTTGCCAGCCGCGAAACCCCCGGTCTGGGTGATAAAATCTATAAAGATGCGGCATTTGTTGCCAACTTTGATGATCTGGCTATTGAACCTCCTATTGTCGCTACGAAGAGGGGGAAAAGTAAGCCTAATGAGATAGATGCGATCACGGGTGCCACGATCTCCTCTGTCGCAGTGGCAAGAATTATCAACAAGGGTAACGACTATTGGGTTTCCAGGCTGCCAGAACCAGGCGCTGAACCTGCTTATGTAGAGGTGGAAACCCCACCTGAAGCTGAAGATGCTCAAGCGCAGTAGCTGAGACATCCTGAAAAATGACCGACTAAATTAGAAATACTAATCATGGCTAAAGAACAACTCGCATACGATGAATTTATGAAGGGCCTCTGGCGTGAAAACCCTGTTTTCGTGCAGGTCTTGGGGTTGTGTCCACTGCTTGCGGTAACCAACTCGGCCATCAACGGATTGGCCATGGGGCTTGCCAGCTTTTTCGTACTGCTTGGCTCCAGTATTCTGGTCTCACTGTTTAAAAGCTACATCCCCAAGCAGGTGCGTATCTCCTGTTTTATTATCATAATCGCCACCTTTGTTACCGTTGTGGACTATACATTGGCAGCAGCGTTGCCTGTTATCCATAAAGAGCTGGGTGCCTTTATCCCACTGATTGTTGCCAACTGTCTGATTCTTGGCCGTATGGAGGCGTTTGCATCGCGCAATACCTTGCGCATGTCGGTTGCTGATGCCTTCGGCATGGGAGCTGGTTTTCTCTTTGCCCTGGTTTCCCTGGGTGCTGTGCGTGAGATTCTGGGCGTTGGCGAGCTCTTTGGCATCGCCCTGTTTGGGGCGAATTTTGAACCATGGGTTATTATGATTCTACCTCCTGGCGGCTTTATTACGCTGGGCGTCATGTTGCTCTACTTCAACTGGCTTGAAGAGAAGAAGAATAAGATCGACAAGCAGCTGGCTACAGAAGATGGAGTAAACTGAAATGGGTGATCTAGGTTGGATTTTTATCAGCACACTGCTGATCAATAACTTTGTACTGGCTTATTTCCTTGGACTCTGCCCTTTCCTGGGGGTATCCAATAAGCTTGAAGTCTCGTTTCGACTCGGCCTGGCAACCATCTTTGTGATGGTGGTTACCGCGCTATGTGCCTGGTTTCTTAATACCTATGTTTTGATCCATGCCCCCTATCTGCGCCTGATCAGTTTTATTGTTGTGATAGCCAGTGTGGTGCAGTTGATAGAGATGGCCATCAAAAAAACGAGTCCAGCGCTCTTTCGTGCGCTGGGTATCTTCCTGCCACTGATCACTACCAACTGTGCAATCCTCGGCCTTGCCATCTTTGCAACCAACAAAGGCTATGGGCTCTGGGAAGGGTTGGTCTATGCCTTGGGTGCAGGTATGGGTTTCACGCTGGCTATTGTACTGATGGCGGGTATGCGACAAGAGGTTGAAAAGGTCAATGCCATGCCAAAGCTTATTAGAGGTTTTGCGTTTAACCTTATAATTTCAGGCATCTTGTCCATGGCCTTCATGGGCTTTGCCGGGCTTTTTAGTTCAAGCTGATAGCATGTCCATCTGGAACCATCTCTTTGCTCTGATTGGCCTGGTAGCCCTCTGTGCAGGTTGGGTAGCTTTCCAGATGTGGTTGAATAAGAAGGATCCTGCAAAACCAAAATTTGAAACAAAAGGATGCGGATGCCACACCACTAAATCCAAGTGTGTCGAAAACAAGGTTAACCCCAAAAAATAATCAGGCTGGCAAATGCTCGCATGGGATCAGAAGTGGTCGGTTGGTGTTGAAGGTATTGATCTTCAGCATCGCTATTTTATTGATCTCATCAACCGGATTTATGCTGAGATAGAAGCCAGGGATCTTGCCCACCAAACAAGGCTTATCAATGAGCTGGGCAGCTACACTCAACAGCACTTCATGAGTGAAGAGAATATCATGCACAAATTGGGTTTTCCTGGCATGGAGAAGCATTGTGCAACCCATCAGGAGCTGCTTGAGGAGTTGAACGGGCAGATCGGCCTCTATCTTGTTGATATGCTTGATGCGGCAGAGATTGCCTCTAATCTGGCTGACTGGCTTATTCCTCATGTCACGATCGAGGATAGAGAGTTTGCCGGGTTTATCAGGCAGCTGGAGCTGCAATAGCTTTATTGCCCCATCTGGTTTGACGTAACAAAATCCTGATCATCCGGTCGATAGTTATGCATGGCGCCCATGGCATCCAGTGCCGACATTAAAAAGCCGCTAGCGGTTATGCGGCCCAGGCCACCTTGTATGCAGTGGCTCTCTCCAAATGCGCGGCAGTTGTCCCGGCGTGTCTCCGGATAGTGCAGCAGTGTGGGGACCGGGTCGGCGCAGTGGCTGCCATGGATAGAGTCGGTTGAGTGGTCTCCGGAGACTCCAATAACCAGATTATTGGATAGCAGCGGTGCCAGTGCTGCATCGAAATGCTCAAGAAAATCCCGTTTTTCAGTTGGCAGCAGATCATGGGCGCAGATATCCGGTGCCTTGATGTGCAGAAATACCATGTCATGATCTTTCAGGGCGTTCTGAGCTGCTGAGATCTTGGCGCTCAGATCAGTATTGGCCAGTGCGGTAAATTCCGGCTGTGTGATAACGGTATATCCAAGCAGTTTGCCCAGACCACAGACGCTGCGCTCACCGGCTATCAGCGCCGCTTTGAGTTGCAGATGGTTGATGATGCTTCGGCTTGTGTGAAACATTCCCGCCCCACGGGTGATGATGCCGTTGGCGGGCAGCAGCCCCTGCTCTCTGCGCTGCTGATTGACTGGGTGGTTCTCCAACCGCTGGTGCGCCTCGGTAATGAAGTGGTTGATTGCGCTGGCGGTTCGGATGGCGGCACGGTCATTCGGGTTGTGTGGTCTGCTCTCTATGGTGGTGCCCAGCCCACAGGTCTCGTCAGGGTCTGTGTCGCTCACGGCGGCTGACAGCCCCTCTCCCGATAATCTCAGTACCGCACGGTGTTGTGTGGCCGGTTTAAGGGTTGCGGTGATGCCATCGCCAACGGCTATCCCTTGCAGCGCCCTGGCCAGCTGATCGGTTCCTTTGTTGATACGTCCGGCCCGACGGTCGGTGACGGTGAGCCGCTGATGGCTGCTTTCAAGTGTTGCAAAGTTGCAGCGGATGGCAATATCGCCCGGCGCCATGGAGAGCCCGATACCTGCTGCCTCAACCGGGCCGCGGGATAGCCTGACGGCATCTGCGGGGATCAGCCCCAGCAGGATGCCGGTGCCGGTGTGGGTAGCGACCGGGATGCCGGGTGCCAGTGGGTCTACCAGCCCGCACAGCCCTTCAGCGACCAATCTGTCCAGATGCGGGGTGTGAGCCGCCTCCAGAGGGGTGGCATCATCGAGTGGCGCACAGGGTCGGTCGCCCAGGCCGTCGAGGATGATCATCAGCCCCTTGTAGCGCAGATTCATACGAACACCTCTTCGGGCGTGCTGGAAAAATCCTTGGAGAGGGCGTTGATGACGGCTCCCATAACGGCTCTTATGGCATCCTCGCGGTTATCGTTGGCGATGATATTCAGATTGGCTTGCTCAGCGGCTGTCAGCAGATAGGTCTGTAGCCGCCAGATGGCATCAAAATTATCCAGATACCGTTTGGCACGGCGGTTGGGAGCCTGCTGTCCGCGCCCGGTAAAGCGTTGGCGCAGAAGCTTTTTGTCGGCAACGCGGAGCATGATGGGGACAACGATGGCATTCTCATCCTGTGGGATATTGTCCAGAAAGGAGGGGTGCATGTGCACCCCTTCAAGTATCAGTGAGACCCGCTCCTTGAGCGTGCGTTGCAGTACAGCTTCGGCGGCAACAGAGAGCAGTTCAACCTGTGTGAGAAAACCATCTATCAGCAGGCCGTCGCGGTCTGTGAGTGACTCAGTGGGGGATGGCAGCGCCTTCCAGGCATCAAATGATGAGGTGTGCAGGATCGGCAGCAGGCGATGGGGCAGCATCATGCGCATCACCTCGCGCAGCATGTCGGTAGACTGGGTGCGCACAATATCCAGCCGGGTGGCCAGCTCGGTTGCCAGGGTACTTTTTCCACTGCCGGGTGCGCCGCCAATAAGAATCAGCAGAGGGCGGTTGCCGTGGCGGTAATCGCTCCAGACCAGATAGCGTTTTGCGGCATCGGCCCCCAGCTCCCGCCGGAGATAACGGTGGGTCAGCAGCCCCAGCTCGCGTGAGCTGATACGCTCTGTGCTCTGGCTGACAAGATGGTCGTAGATTCTGGCCACAATGCTCATCGCCCCCTCCTCTGCCAACCCGCAGCACTCCAGGCTGCGTCGTAACTCCCCTCTGGAGAAGGGGAAACTCTGCATGTTGGAGCGTTCGACCAGAATGGTGGCGGGGGTATGGGAGGAGGTCTGGTAGCGCTGTGCTGTGGCCTCTCCAAAAGAGGCTTCCAGTTCTTGTGCTACCAGCTCCCGCAGGTCGCTGGTGGAGATTTCGGTTTTATTATCCAATAGCCGCCGGATTGATGATGCGGTGTTGAAGGCATCCTCAAATGAGAGTCCAGCGGCCTGTAGTGAGCGGGTAAGTATGCCCCTTAAAAAAGGGGTCTGCCTGCCTGTTGCCAAGTCTATGATGAGCGTTTTTGCCATGGTGCCTGTGAGGGTCGGTTGTGCTTGCAGACACTGTACGGCTAACCTGGATTAAAGTGAAGATGTTTGATGCCTCTTGTGCAGGTTACCGGGCAGGCAGAGCAGGGGATACCTGGGCAATAAAGTTAGGGGATGGCGTGCCGCTATAAGCTCTGCCAGTCGTATTGAAAATAGCCAAAATATAAAAAATTATTACTCTAGGGGAACCCATGTATCAGTCAGCCAATAAGGTGCTCATAGTCGAAGACAGTCGGGCAATCAACAAAATGCTTGCGCATCACATTGCAACACAGTTGCATATTGATGTTGAATCTGCGGTCTCCATGCAGGAGGCCAAACAGATTCTTGATGCACAGAGCGAGCAGTTTTTTGTTGCAATCCTTGACCTGAATCTTCCAGATGCGCCCAATGGTGAGGTGGTCGATATGGTTCTGGGTCTGGGGATACCCCCGATCATACTCACCGGCAGCATGTGTGATGATCTGCATGATGAGATGTTGGAAAAGCCCATTGTTGACTATGTGATAAAACGCAATCTCAATGAGATTGAGTATGTCATCGAAACAGTACAGCGTCTGCGGGAAAACAGGGATAGAAAGGTTCTGGTGGTGGATGATTCAAGATCATCCCGACAGCTGCTGTCGTCACTGTTACGTCGTCACTACCTGGAGGTGTTGGAGGCCTGTGATGGGGTTGAGGCACTTGATGTGCTCTCTGAGAATGATGACATTCTGCTGATGGTTACAGATTACAACATGCCAAGAATGGATGGCATGGAGCTGATCACCAAGGTGCGTGAGAAAAAGTCGCGCCACGAACTGGCCATTATCGGGATCTCCACCTCAGGTTCAGGCACTGTCTCTATTAAACTGCTGAAATCAGGTGCCAATGATTTTATTACCCGCCCCTTTATGCATGAGGAGTTCTACTGTCGCATCAATCAAAATATTGATGCGGTTGCCAGCTATTGCAAGTTGAGAGATGCCGCAGACCGTGATTTTCTAACCGGCCTTTTTAACCGGAAATATCTCTTTAATACGGGTAGTAAGCTGTTTCAGAATGCGCAGCGAAAAAACATCAGCCTGACAGTGGCGATGCTTGATATTGATTTTTTCAAAAAGATAAATGATACGCATGGCCACCATATTGGTGATCTGGCGCTGAAACATGTTGCATCAATATTTACACAGCAGCTTCGCCAGGCGGATGTTATCACCCGCTTTGGTGGTGAGGAGTTCTGCATGCTATGCGTCAATGTCAGTGGCAGCAGTGCCGAGGTGCTGTTTACCCGCTTCCGGGAGACCATAGCCGATACCCCGCTGGTGGTTGGTGATCTGGTTGTGCCGATGACGGTGAGCATTGGCTACAGCATGGAGCTGACCGATTCGCTTGATCACATGATAAGCGATGCGGATGCGGCGCTGTACGATGCGAAAGGGGGAGGGCGTAACCGGGTGGTACGCTTTGTAAAAAATGAAGAGATCCCTTACATCAGAAAAATCAGCTGAGGGTTGCACCCTGTAAGCCAAGCTGGCTGCTTAATGCTCCTGCCGCCCATAGAGTGAGGCGTAGAGTCCGTCGTTATGGATCAGCTCATCGTGTCGACCCTCCTCCACAATGCGGCCATCCTCAAATACCAGCACCCGGTCGGCCTGTTTCACCGCACTCAGACGGTGGGCAATGATGATGGTGGTGCGGCCGCGCAGAAACGCCTGTAACGCACTGTGCAGCTGGCTCTCGGTGGTGGTATCGAGTGCGGATGTTGCCTCATCCAGAATCACGACCCTGGGGTCGGTCAGCACCATCCGGGCGACGGCCAGACGCTGACGCTGACCACCGGAGAGGCGAATGCCAAAGCGCCCGACCTGTGTCTCCAGCCCCTGCTCCAGCCCTTGAATGGTTTCACGCAGCTGAGCGATCTCAAGTGCGTGCCACAGCGCCTCTTCCGAGACCTCCCGCCCCAGCGTCAGGTTTTGACGAATGGTGTCGTTGAACAGAGCCGGGTGTTGCAGCACGGTGGCTACATTGTCTCTGACCACATCCATGCCGATCTGTGTGACCGGGATGCCGTCAAAATAGAGTTCACCCGATTGCGCGGGGTAAAGTCCCAGCAGCACCTGCACCAGCGTGGTTTTGCCGCCGCCACTGGCACCCACCAGTGCGACCTTTTCGCCACTGCGGATCTTGAGTGAGACATGATCCAGCACCTGTGGCCCATCGCCGTAGGCAAAGCAGATATCTTTCAGCTCTACAGAGGTGGTGGGTTTATCAGCAAAGGGGTTTTTTAGGTGGGGGTGCTCTGGCTCCAGATCGACCCGGATCAGCTGGTTGATACGCCCCAGTGCCGCGCTGGCACCATTGTAGGTGTATTGAATGGCCAGGATCTCCTGCACCGGCCCCATCATGAACCAGAGGTAGGCAAAGACGGCCATCATCTGGCCGATGGAGAGGTCGGAATAGAGCACCATGAACATGCTGACGGCGCGGAAGGTATCAAAGCCAAATAGGAAGATGACAAAGGAGAGGCGGGCAGCGGCATCGCTCTTCCAGGTAAAGGCGGTGGAGTGGTGGCGGATCTTCCCGGCCTGGTCGATGATGCGGTGGATGTAGTGGCGCTCACGGTTGCTGGCGCGGATCTGCTGGATGGCATCCAGTGTCTCTGCCAGGGATTCCTGAAAGGCCTGGTAGGCGCTGTTCTCACGGCGCTTCAGCTGCTTGACCTTGCGCCCGAATACCGTAGTGACATAGATCACCACCGGGTTGAAAATCAGGATAAAGAGCGCCAGCTGCCAGTTCATCCAGAGCAGCACCACGGCGGTGCCGATGATGCTGAGCACAGCGACCAGAAATTTGCTGGTGGCGACACCGATAAACTGGTCGACTGCATCCAGGTCGGTGACCAGGTGGGAGGCAACCGTGCTGCTGCCCATGGTTTCATATTCGGCCATGGAGATGCGCTCCAGCCGCAGCAGCAGCACCCGGCGCATGCGGTAGATGACATCCTTGGAGATGAGGGTGAACTGACGCATCTGCCAGACGCCAAGCACCAGGGCGATCAACCGCAGCAGCAGTGTCAGAATCAGGATGGCGGTGATATAGAGTGCAGGGCCATGCCAGCTCTCCGGGAAGAGCCCGTTCATGATTTCGATGGATGTCCCAGGCTGATTCAGCAGCACCTCATCCACCAGCAGCGGGATAAAGAGCGGGATAGGCACACTCACCACGGCACCAAGGATGGCGATGATATTGGCCAGCACCAGCTCCCGTTTGTGGCTCTTGATCATCCCGATCAGCTCGCGCCAGCTGAAATCGGTATTGCGGATGGTCGGTTCGGGTTGGCCGGTGGTGCTATCTGCTGGCATATCGTTTGATGGCTGATTCAGGGCGAGGGCGATTGTAGCCTAAAATCGACCCTCCCGTTTGAGAAACAGCGCTTTTCCAAGATCCACAATCAATTGTGGATCTTGCCTTCTCTTTCAGCTGTATAGCCGGATGATCTCCATATTCCGTTACACGCGGAACTGCCCAACCAGGCTTTGCAGCTTGGTGGCCAGCTGCGCCAGTTCATCACTTGCAGCGGCGGTATTTTCTGTGCCGGCTGCTGTCTGCTCTGCCATATCGCGAATGCTTACGATGTTGCGGTTGATCTCCTCTGCCACCACGCTCTGCTCCTCTGCGGCGCTGGCAATCTGTGTGCTCATGTCATTGATGTTTTCCACGACTCCAGCGATGCTGGTGAGTGATGCGCCAGCGTTGGTTGCATGCTCAACAGCAGACTGAGCCTGTTTTTGGCTCTGCTCCATAACGCCTACCGCCTGTTGGGAGCCAGACTGGAGTTTATCGATCATCTGGTGGATCTCTTTGGTGGATTGCTGGGTGCGGCTGGCCAGGTTGCGCACCTCATCGGCCACTACGGCAAAACCGCGCCCCTGCTCGCCGGCCCGAGCCGCCTCAATGGCGGCGTTGAGTGCCAGCAGGTTGGTCTGCTCTGCAATCCCTTTGATGACGTCCAGGATGGCGCTGATGCTGTCGGTATCCTGCTGTACAGATTGAATGACAGAGGCGGCACTCTCAATCTGGCTGGCCAGCTCACTGATCTGGGCAATGGCCTGATCCACCACTTGTCGGCCCTCTCTGGATTCCGTGTTGGCCTCGGCAGAGGCGCTAGCGGTGCTGGAGGTATTGGTTGCCACCTCCTGTACTGTGGCGCTCATCTCATTCATGGCGGTGGCGACCTGTGTCGTCTCTGCCAGCTGTTGCTGAACGGCTTCGGTTGTCTGGCGGGTGATGACAGAGGTCTCCTCCGCCGCTGTAGCCAGCTGGCAGGTGTTGCTGGAGACCTGTTGCAGGATGGAGCGGAATTTTGCCAGCATGGCATTGATGGCTTGTGCAGTCTGGCCCAGTTCATCGTTGGAGTTGATGTCGATTTGCCGGGTCAGGTCAGATTCACTTTCAATGTCGCGGATGGTTTTGCTGAGCTGGGTGATGGGTCTGGTGACGCTGCTCGCAAACCAGAGGCTGACACCAAGAGCAACTATAATCAGTGCAATGGTAATGCCCGCTGACAGAAACAGGATCTCTTCTGTCAGGGTGTCAGCGGCGGCAAAGGCCTCGGTCTTGTCGATTTCACTCATGATGGCCCAGTGCAGGCCGTCAATCTCGATTGGGGCATAGGCGGAGAGAACCGGCACGTTCCGGTAGTCTGGAAAGATGTCAAAGCCGGTGGTTCCGGCCAGAGCCGCCTTGCTGCCGGGGGAGTTGACCGGTTGCAGGTTGATGCTGGTTCCTTTGGCGCGGATCAGTTGCAGGGTCTTTTGATCTATACCCGTGTTGCTGAGAGCCTGCAGGTAGCTCTCTTTATCTTCAATGAGAAAACGACTCATGCTGCGCAGGGTGTTATCGGCACCTACCAGATAGGTCTCGCCGGAGAGCCCCAGCCCGGCATGTCTCCAGTTTCTGTTATGGGTCATCGTTGCGTTGATCCGGTCAATGGGCATCTGGAAGATCAGCACACCAATTTTTTCTCCATCCTTAAAAACAGGGGAGGCGATAAAGGCTGCCGGATCCTGATAGGAGGGTGGGTAGGCGGCAAAATCAGAGAGTGCCACAAAGTCAGGTGAGCTGGCCTGGTTTGCCTTGCGGAATACCTCACCAATGCCGGTATTGGCGAAGGGGCCGCTTTTTAGAGAGGTGGCATAGTCCAGCTCTTTGAATACGGAGTAGATGATGTTGCCCGTTTCGGAGTCAACCAGAAAGATGTCGTAGTACTCAAATCTATTCAGATAATCGCGGACTACAGGATGAAAGCGGGCATGTTGCCGGCCATAGCTTGAATAACCGCCGGGGTCGTCCAGCCTGTCCTTTTCACCCAGAGGGTTGGGGTTGGCCTTGATGAAGTGATATTGAAGCGCCACGGAGTCTGCATCCAGCTGTGCCAGCCACTGGGCGGTGCTGGCCTGCTTGCCAGGGTTGCGCTGCTGGTATTCACGGCTGAAATCCCCGCTGTAGTATTGCCCCAGCTGACGGCGCAGTGTTTCGATATCGGTGGTGGAGCTCTCTTGCCGGAAGAGAGGAAAGCTGTCCTTGAAGGATGACACTGCTTCAACCACCATAAGGTCTTTTGAAAAGGTCAGTATTTGGTTGCGAATGGTGCCAAAGTAGCCCTCAATGTTCTCCTTGGTGGCGTTACGAACCGCAACCAGGCGCTCTTTTGAGGCGGCTTCAAGTGCTTCATGGCTGGTGCTGGTTGCGACCATCTGGATGGCAAGACTGGCGATGATCACTGGAACGGCGGCCAATAGTGTGGCGCCGATTATCATTTTCTGTTTTAGAAGCATTGTATGCTCTCCTAACTTTGTAAATTGCTGACGTCTCTCTCTGCATATTTGAGATCGGTGTGAGCCAGAGAAAATCTTTTTCATTGCAGCGCAGCGTGAGTATGTCGCGCTCAATTTCCGTGACCTTCAGATGCATAAGGTTTACATTACCGAACTCATGCATGGCGTATTGCTGGAACAGCGCCATAAAGATCATGGCCAGCGTGACCAGTCCTCCCAACAGGTAAAGCTTTGCCTTGGTGGTTAAAGATATATCTGGATGTAGCTTATGTCTAAAGCATCGGCTACAACCCCATATTCTTGAGGGAAAAATTCAGGTATTTTAAGCGGCTATCTTGTTGTGGAAATAATCAGTGGTAGATTTATGAAAGGTATAACTCAATGGGCTGTTCTAATCCTGCTGTTGCCGGGGCTGCTCTGGGCAGAAACGCAACCCGAGCTGAAGCTTGTGGGTGACTTTGTCCAGGGTGGTCTGGTACAGGGGGTGACACAGCCTGGTGCCACGGTGAAGGTGGATGGCAAGCCGGTGCGGGTCTCTGAGGCCGGGCTGTTTCTGGTCGGGTTTGGGCGTGATGCGCCGGCCGAGTCGCTGGTTCAGGTCAGCTATCCCGATGGCCGCATGGCAGAGCAGTTGCTCAGGGTGGCCAAACGTGAGTACAGGGTACAGCGTATCGACGGCCTGCCAAAGCGCAAGGTAACGCCCCGTTCAAAAGAGGATTTGGCACGCATCCGCAAAGAGTCTGCGCTGTCGCGCAGTGCCCGTAAGCGGGATGACCCCCGCACAGATTTTCTGGTCGGTTTTATCTGGCCGGTGACGGGGCCGATCTCTGGTGTCTACGGCAGTCAGCGCATCCTGAATGGCCAGCCCAGACGCCCTCACTTTGGGGTCGATATTGCACGACCCACCGGCACGCCGGTAGTGGCGCCTGCAGCCGGTATCGTGACCCTGGCGCATCCCGATATGTTCTTCTCGGGGGGGACTTTGATCCTGGATCACGGCCACGGCCTGTCGTCATCCTTCCTGCATCTGAGCCGCATTCTGGTTGAAGAGGGGCAGCGAATTGAACAGGGTGAGCTGATTGCCGAGATAGGTGCGACGGGTCGCGTAACAGGTGCCCATCTGGATTGGCGCATGAACCTCTTTACCAAGCGGATTGATCCCCAACTGCTGGTGCCGCCAATGCCGCAGGAGAAGTAAGGGTTAATCGCAAACCAGTCCGGGCACTTTTATATCGTAATATTGCATATCCTTAAGGGCGTGAGGCAGGACGCTTTTCTCCCCCAGCAGCTCAAAGTAGAGCCGCCCCGCCTGGGCAATCGCTTTCTGTTTGTAGGACTCTTTGGCCTCTTTTCTGACCCTGTCCCACTGGGTATAGAGCGTGGCAAATTCAGGCAGCGCCATCAGTTTCAGATAGAGGGCGTTGGTGCAGTCACGTCCGCGACAGGCATTCTTGATCCAGTTTGGGGTGGCATTGGTAAAGCCGTGGCGCAGCTTTAATTTACGCATGTCCTTTTCGGCAAAATGGCGAAATACAAACTGGTCTATCCTGGCAAACAGCGCATGTCTTGACAGTACCGGGGCATACACTTTGTAGGTCTCGGGGTGTTTTTGTGCGTAGACCCGATGCATCTTTTCAAACAGAGCGCCCCGGTTATCGCTGTATTCATCGTAGTGCTTTATCAGGCACGCAACGCTCTCATTCGCAGAGGCGAAGCTGGAGAACAGCATCAGAAACAACAGTGCAATCGGGATCTTCAAGGTTATTTGATGCAACAGCCAAGGCAGAGGTGTGTGAGGTCTTTTTATAATTTGGGTGGGATAGTATCAGGGTTTTCCATCAACTGCCTTATCCGCTGGTTTCGCCTGTTTGTGACGCATCCATCTGCCACAGTCGCTCCAGCTGGTAGAAGTCACGCACCTTGGGCAGCATGATGTGAACGATGACGCCATTGATATCAACCAGCGCCCATTCGCCTTCGTCTACCCCTTCTAAGCCCAAAGGGGTCTCTCCCGCTTTTTTGGCCTGGAAGGCGACGCTCTCGGCAAGGGATTTAACATGCCGACTGGAGGTGCCGCTGGCAATCACCATAATATCGGTGATGCTGCTTCGGCCTCTGACATCAATGACGGTGATCTCTTTGGCCTTCATATCTTCCAGGACCTTGATGACCAGATCGCGTAATGCTTCAACTTGCATGCCTTCTCCTGAGGTTGCAGCAGCCACCTTGTGTGGCTTAAGGGTTAATGATAACCGATCAGGGTGATGTGGAGTAGCCAAGCACCGGTGTCAGCCAACGCTCGGCCTCTGACAGGCTCATCCCTTTGCGCCGGGCATAATCTTCAACCTGATCACGACCGATCTTGCCGGTGCTGAAGTAGCGCGCCTGGGGGTGGGCAAAATAGAGGCCGCTGACGGATGCGCCAGGGTGCATGGCGTAGCTCTCGGTCAGCTGGATGCCGGTATTTTCCTCTACCTGCAACAGTGCCCAGAGCACGCCCTTTTCGGTGTGCTCCGGGCTGGCCGGATAGCCTGCCGCAGGCCGGATGCCCAGGTATTTCTCTGCGATCAACTCATCATTGGTAAGCTGCTCGTCGGCGCTGTAGCCCCAGAGTTCTCGGCGCACCCGCCCGTGCATCCATTCCGCCAGCGCTTCCGCCAGACGGTCGGCCAGCGCCTTGAGCATGATGCTGCTGTAGTCGTCATGATCGGCCTTGAACTCTGCCAGCTTTTTCTCGATGCCGATACCCGCAGTGACCGCAAAGGCACCGATGTGGTCTGCGACTCCGCTATCTTCGGGAGCGATAAAGTCAGCCAGGCAGAGGTTGGGTTCACCGGCCTGTTTTTTGTTTATCTGCTGCCGGATAAAACGGAAGTGAGTGCTAACTTCGTTGCGGCTTTCATCGGTGTAGAGCACCACGTCATCAGCCCCGCAGCGAGCGGCTGGGAAGAGGCCGATTATGGCCTTGGCCTGAAGCCAGTTTTCGTCGATGATCTGCTTCAGCATGGTTTGAGCATCCTGAAAGAGGCGGTTTGCCTCGACCCCTTTTTTGGGGTCATCCAGGATGGCGGGATAACGCTTTTTCATCTCCCAGGCGTGGAAGAAGGGTGTCCAGTCGATGTATTTTGCTATATCGGCCAGAGAGATTTCATCAAAGCACTGGATGCCAGGCTGGTTGGGTTTGACAGGCTGAAAGGTTGTCCAATCGGTCTGCACCGCGTTGGCGCGAGCCGCGTCCAGTGAGACCAGTTTGCGTTGACTGTTTTTGGCCAGACGTGCTGTGCGAGCCTTGGCGTAATTACGCTTGATGGATTGAACATATTCGTCCCGCTGGGTTGCGGATAACAGCTTGCCGGCAACACCTACCGCCAGCGAGGCGTCCAGCACATGCACGACGGCCTGGTCATATTCGGGGTCGATCTTCACCGCGGCGTGGATCTTGGAGGTGGTGGCTCCCCCCACCAGCAGCGGCACCTCAAAGCCCTGCCGCTGCATCTCTTTGGCAATGTGTACCATCTCATCCAGCGAGGGGGTGATCAGGCCGGAGAGACCGATAATGTCAACCTGCTGCTCCCGTGCCTGCTGCAGAATGGTCTCGGCAGGCACCATTACGCCGGCATCGATCACCTCGTAGTTGTTGCACTCCAGCACCACGGCGACGATGTTTTTGCCGATGTCATGCACATCGCCCTTGACCGTTGCCAGCAGGATGCGGCCTGCGGATTGTGCCCCGCCATCTTTCTCCTTCTCCATATAGGGCTGCAACCAGGCAACGGCCTTTTTCATCACCCGGGCGGATTTAACCACCTGTGGCAGAAACATCTTGCCTTCGCCGAACAGCTTGCCCACATGGTTCATGCCGGACATCAGCGGGCCGTCGATGACGTGCAGCGGCCGGCCCAATGCCTCCAATGCTTCGGCGGTATCTTCAATGATGAATTTGGTCAGACCTTTGACCAGTGCATGCTCCAGCCGCTGGGTGACGGGCTGTTCGCGCCAGGTCAGATCCTCTGTTTGTACCGCAACACTGCCGTCACCCCGGTACTTTTCGGCCACATCCAGCAGCCGCTCGGTGGCATCTGGACGGCGGTTGAGCACCATATCCTCGACCAGGTCGCGCAGCTCGGCGGGCAGCTCATCGTAGATTGCCAGCTGCCCGGCATTGACGATGCCCATGTCCAGCCCGGCACGGATGGCGTGGTAGAGAAATACCGCGTGGATTGCCTCGCGTACCGGGTTGTTGCCGCGGAAGGCGAAAGAGATGTTGGAGACACCGGCGGAGACCAGTGCATGCGGCAGGCTCTGTTTGATCTCTGCCGTGGCCTCGATAAAGTCCAGGCCGTAGCGATCATGCTCCTGCATGCCGGTGCCGACGGTCAGCACGGCGGGGTCGAAGATGATGTCCTCTGCGGGAAAGCCGAGCTGTTGGGTCAGGATGTTGTAGGCGCGGCTGCAGATCTCGATCTTGCGTGCCCGTGAGTCGGCCTGCCCCTGCTCATCAAAGGCCATGACGACTACGGCGGCACCAAAACGGCGAATGATTTTAGCCTGCTCGATAAATTTTTCGTCACCCTCTTTGAGCGAGATGGAGTTGACGATCCCTTTGCCCTGGATGCATTTAAGCCCGGCTTCCAGCACCTCCCATTTGGAGGAGTCGATCATGGTGGGCACCTTGGCGACCTCAGGCTCTCCCTCAATCAGGTTCAGAAAACGCACCATCGACGGAACAGACTCCAGCATCGCATCATCCATATTGACATCGATGATCTGTGCGCCCGTCTCCACCTGCTGGTGGGCGATCTCCAGTGCGGTCTCGTAATCCTCCTCCATGATCAGCCGTTTAAAACGCGCAGAGCCGGCTACGTTGGCACGTTCACCAATGTTTACGAAGAGGCTGTCGGCGGTGATGTTGCACGGCTCCTGGCCGGCCAGGCGACAGGCCGGTTGCAGTTTGGGTGGTTTGCGTGGTGCTATCTCTGCTACCGCATCGGCCATCATCTTGATGTGATCCGGTGAGGTGCCGCAGCAGCCGCCTATGATATTCAGAAAGCCGCTCTGCGCCCACTCGGTGATCTTGGCGGCCATCTCCTCCGGCCCCAGGTCATACTCGCCCAGCTCGTTGGGCTTGCCGGCGTTGGGGTGGGCAGAGGTGCGCACCTCGGAGATGCGTGCAAACTCCTCTACATGCTGGCGCAGCTGGTCCGGCCCCAGGGCGCAGTTCAGGCCAAAGGTGATCGGTCTGGCATGTCGCAGGGAGTTATAGAATGCCTCGGCGGTCTGCCCTGACAGGGTGCGCCCCGCCTCATCGGTGATGGTGCCGGAGATCATGATCGGCAGCCGGATGCCATCCTCCTCAAAGAGCTGTTGCACGGCATAGATGGCGGCCTTGGCATTGAGGGTGTCGAATACCGTCTCGATCAGGATGATGTCGGCACCGCCCTCAATCAGCCCGCGCGTCGCCTCGGTGTACTCCTCCCGCAGCTCGTCAAAGGTGATGGATTGCGCCCCCACAGAGGCTGAAGCCATCTTCTGGGTTGGCCCCAACACACCAGCCACGAAGCGTGGTTTTTCAGGGGTGGTGTATTTATCAGCAGCCTCTCTGGCCAGCCGGGCGGCGGCTACATTCAGCTCATAGGCAAATTCCGAGAGTTGAAACTTGATCAGGTCACTGCGGGTTGCGCCAAAGCTGTTGGTTTCGACAATATCCGCACCGGCGGCCAGATACTGTTCATGGATGCCCTGGATCAGATCGGGCTGAGTCAGCACCAGCAGGTCATTCATCCCCTTGAGACTGGTCGGCCAGTCGGCAAATTGCTCGCCGCGATAATCGGTCTCCTCCAGCTTGTGACGCTGAACCATGGTGCCCATGGCACCATCCAGGATCATGATCCGCTGGTTCATAATCGCTTCCAGTTCGGCGGTGCGGTCTTTGGGGGGGGCTTTGGTCATGGTGAATCCAGGCTTGCGGGGGGAAACGACCTATTATATCCCGGAAAATCCATGCTGTGTCTTACAATGTTCAGCTTGAAGATCTGTGGGTTTCGGCTATCTGGCAGGAGAGTGTTTCCTGCCAGACGGAATCTGTTATTTTTTATCCGTGGCGGTTTTTTCAGGCAGGCACTGGCGCATCTCTGCAATCAGATTTATCGCTTTGTCGGTATCTGTATCGGGGGTCAGCTCCTCCATGAGCTGCAATAGCCGGGAGCAGCGCAGATGTTCTGTTTGCACCCAGTCTCCCGCCTTGTTTAGTACATCGTGATCAACCGCTGGTTCTGGCTTATGGCGCAGATCCAAAAAGCGGACGGCATCAAAAATCTCTCTTAGAGGGGTGATGATCTTTGCAACATAGCGTGACCAAAACCACTCGATTGCAATAACCAGTGATACATTGGCCAGAACAATCACACCCATTGCAGATACAAGGTGATGCACCAGGATCGGCATGCCTTCCTGCACGCCTGGGTGAACACGAAAGAGTTGATCTTCAACCACCTGATGCAGCTCGTCATGCAGGATTATCAGGCCCACCACAATCAGCAACAGCTCAAACAATAGAACAGCTGCAATAAGCCCCCCCTGAAGACGGCTGTCTATATAGCGGCTGACTCGACGGCTATCACGCACCCGTGGTTTTAACGGCTGCGACCGCTTACCCCACTTGGGCATTTTTAGTTTGATTATATGTTGTGGCATTGAAAACAGAGGGCCGAACCCTTATTAGACATAACCAACTCTCCATGCTTTTCATTATAGGCCTGGTGGCAGCTTACACAGCTGAGCTTGCCGTCAGGGAGGGTGATTTTCTCAGAAAGAGTATCTAATGCATGGTATTTCTCTTTACCGCTGGCATTATATTGAACCCCAACCGGGTGCGGCATGGTGGTCTGGCTGTGTGCCAGAATAACACCCGATACCTCTCGTACATTCTCGTAATGGCAACTCATGCAGTGCTGGCTGCGCGAATCAAGAATCTCTATGAATGAATTCTTTGGGGGCTGAGCCAAATGAACTCCATTCAGGACAGAAACCCCACCATCGGCCATCTGATAAAAGAACTCAATCTCATGGCATGAGAGGCACAGCTCCTTGCCCCGTTTGTCACCGCGCATCAGCCCTGGGTTGTCGCCATGCACCAGATGACAGCTGCTACAGGTCAGATCACCTTTCCAGTCCACGGGGTATTCGGCCGGCAACAGACGCCCGGCCTGAAAACCACTGGGATGGCTGACGGCCAGTGCATCAATATGGCACCCTTTGCAGAGGCGCTCCTGTGTGTCAATGAGTTGATGTGCATTACCCGCTGTTACTGCATTTCCAGCAAGATGGCATGTCTGGCACGCTGTAGAATCCAGATGCCGGTTTTTTGCACTGGCAAAGCCAAGCAATCCATAAATCAGGCCGATGCCGATACAGAGGAACAGCAGGGTGTATATTCGCACCTGGAAAGCCCTAACCCAACCGAACACGCCGCACGTCATCTTTTAATGCATTAATATATGATTTTATTGCATTTTCATCCTTTGCCTCCTTCAATAGCTCCTGCTCGAGATGATCAAGCATCGAGCCGACACAGGCATAGTGGTCATGCAGCATGTTCACAGCGGTTTGCAGCTGCTGTGAAACATCTTGCAGGCAGTCCCTTTTGCGGATGCCAGGGAGGTCGCGGCTGCTTGATGCCAGCTCAAGATTTCGGGCCATTCGAAACAGTGGCCCAGCAATTCTAAAGCTGGCATACAGTGTCAGTATCCAAGATGCCAGACCGACACAAAACAGCAGAAACAGCCCTGCCATTATCAGCATGGCATCCAGGTTTTTTGCGGTAACCGTATAAGACTGCATCAAACCAAGGTAATCAAGACCCTGCCCATCTTCAAAAAAGAGCACCGCAGCAAGCAGCACCAATCCAGCGGCAAGCATGGTTGCCATAGTGATTCTGGAGATCATTTTAAACCGCAGAGTAGCGGCCCAGTAGGGATCAATCTTTTGCACTAAGCCCTCCATATACCCTTATTGTTGTGCAGCCTGTGGGGATACAAACGATGCATCGCATCAATTGCTACCCCGAATTTCCATTTGGATAGACCCAACAGCATGCAACAGTTTTTACGTTTACAATCATAATAAGCACTTTCAGCATAGCAGAAGATTTCCGCTTGAGGTGCTTGTGCCGTGTTCAATATAAAGAGGGTCTGGGTTAAGCAGAAAGCAGAGTGGATACCGTTCGTGGCCGGGGGGCAAAAACCACTATAAAACTTGGGGACTTAACAGTGATTGCTCCATTGGCAGGCATCCAGAGCGTAGATGTTTTGGGCATTGGCCTATGGCGGGATTCAGGATTTTAAACCCTAATTTAGGTTTTGCCCCCTCTTGCTGTTTGCAGCGGAGATCTTGCATCAGTTTCTGATGTAACGGGCTGTCAACCCAGCTTGTGACCTGTCGCATCAAAGATGGGGCTTCGGGCAATGCCCCATCGGTTTAGCCGGTAAAGCACAGAGGTATGAATCACTCCGAAGCCATAGACCACACTGCGCTGAAAATTGATGGAGGAGGCCTCTTTAAAGTATTTTGTTGGGCAGGAGAGCTCGCCAATCGAGAAGCCAAAGTAGGCGATCTGTGCCAGCATCTGATTATCGAATACAAAATCATCTGAATTTTCATTCAGTGGCAGGGTCTCTAAAACCTCGCGGGAGAAGGCGCGATAGCCGGTGTGGTATTCAGAGAGTTTTTTTGACATCAGGGTGTTTTGAAACAGGGTCAGCAGCCGGTTGGCGATATACTTATACGGAGGCATCCCCCCCTTTAGAGCACCCTCTGTCAGGATTCTTGAACCCAGTACGCAATCATAGGTGCCGGTGGCGACCATTGAGGCCATGGCCACCAACAGCTTGGGGGTGTACTGATAGTCCGGGTGCAGCATGATAATGACATCTGCACCCTGATCCAGCGCGGCTCGGTAACAGGTCTTCTGGTTGGCACCGTAGCCTTGGTTTTTGGGGTGTTCGATGGTCTTTAGCCCCAGCTCTTTGGCAATGCGCACGGTATGATCTGAGCTGGCATCATCGACCAGTATCACATCATCAACAAAGGCAAAATCCACCTCGCTGTAGGTCTGCCTCAATGTGGCTTCAGCGTTATATGCTGGCATTACCACAGCCACTCGTTTGCCGTGAATCATGATGGTTGTCTATCTTATCTGTTGCTGTAGATATTTTGCCTTGGCGTAATCGGGGTCGATGGCCAGGATTTTATTGAGCTCATCCATGGCCTCCTGCTTACGCTTCAATGCCACAAGAACCAGGCTGTGATTGAATCGCACATCCAGATTATCCGGTGCACTGCTGACGGCTCGCTTTGAGTATCTCAGTGATGTTGAAAACTGCTGCTTCTGGTAATAGATAAAGGAGAGATCAGAGAGTGCTTCCGTGTGTGAGCCATCGTGCTCAAGCAGTTGCAGATAATATCTTATTGCCTGCTCGGTACGGTTCAGTTCCAGGCTGCTCTTTGCCATCTCAAACAGTATCTCTTGGCGGTGCAGTCCGGTGGGAAGCAGCAGCTCCAGATTGGCGAGCAGCTGTGGCTTTAGCCCCATGTTGCGATAGAAGGCATTCAGTATGAAGCGGCCGTCGGGGCGCACATCCCCCCCTGCTGGCAGCGCAGAGTCGCTGCTGAAGATAATGGGTGTTGCACTGCCCCGTGCGCTGTTTTTTACAAAGTATGAGGCGGCAAAATCATAGTAGACCAGTGACCAGTCGGGATGCCGGTAGAGTGCCGGAGCCAGCAGCCTGGACTCCGGAGCGGTGTGGTGCAGCAGTGCCGATTGGATCTTGTATTTTTCGATCCACCGCTGCCATGCGGGAAAGCTCTGTAGTGCGGCCTGTTTGGCTGCAAAAAAGGGCGCGCCATAGATCTCCCAGCGGCCATCCATAAAGGGGATGCGCTCGGGGTAGAGGTGGTAGAGGTAGAAGCCGCCGAGGCGATTGGTGTTGTAGACCTGCCCCTGAATATTATGTTGCCGGATAAAGTCGGGCAGCCTGTGTGGGAAGAAGTCGGGGGTCACGCCCAATCCGGTGCGGGCGGGGATCTCCATATCAAGATAGTAGGCCCCTGAGAGCGGGTAGCTGCTCCATGCCAGCAGTGCAGCCAGCAGCGTCCCTTTCAGAAACCGCGCCATGGCGGGCTTAAGTGTAAGCCGGGATAGCCGACCGGCAAGCTGCTCCCCCACAAAAGGGGCGGCGACCAGTGCAAACAGCACGATATTGCGTCGCCCGGTGAAGGCAGCCAGGCAGAGTGCGCCGACAATGAGCAGCCGTGGAACAGAGATCTGCCTTGGATTGAGGGCGATGGAGATCAGTACCAGCAGCATGAGACCCGCAAAAAACCAGAAGGCAGAGGCCCCCATCGCAGCCTTGCCAAAGGTGGGGCTTAGCTCATTGACGGCCTGCATGTATTCAGGGGCATCCTTGCCCACCTCGCTGAACAGCAGAAAGCTGTACTCCAGTGCGCCTGTGCCATAGGGCGAGGCCAGCAGACTGAGGCCGATCAGCAGCAGCAAAATGGAGAGCTGGCGGAGCTGGTTGTCCTGCTTGCGGACAGCGCAGATGAGATGAGCCAGCCAGTAACAGCCCACCATAAAGAGGCCGATCACAAACAGGCCATGGCTGTTGACCCAGATGATCTGTAGTGCCACCAGAAGGGCAATCTGGGCGGGTGTCTGGTATCTGGCCTGTCGCAGCAGGCTGTAGAAGAGGGGGATCATCAGAAAGGTGATGATCTCAGGCCGGGGCAGAAACCGCTCTGCTGATGCCCCCACCACCAAAAAAGTGATAAAAACGGCCGCTGCCGTGCCGCTATAGAGATGCGTTTCGCGGTAGACGATAAACAGCGTCGCCCCCCAGATCAGTAGCATAAAAAGTATCGGGCCATTGAGCCCCGCTACAGCATGGGTGATGGCCAGTGCAACCTGAAACAGCCAGTGTGAATCATGGTAGGGTTGATTGAGCGCACCTGCGGAGTAGATATTAAACTCAGGAACCTGAAGCGTTTGCAGAATATCCCTGCCAATCACCAGGTGCCACCAGACATCGAGCGAGCAAAGTTCATGCAGCAGAAAAGCGGCGGTTACCCAGATCAGTGCGGCAGGCAGCAGCCTGTTAAATGGCAAAGCGGTCATTCATTGAGCTTGGTGGTGTGCATTGAATCCACTGTAGCAGGTTGGTTTTGCAATGCAATTAAGCGGTAATAAAATCAGACGCATTGCGCTGCTGATGCTGCTGCTGGGGGCAGTGGGCTGGGCTGCAACCCACTATGGCGAGTTTGATGTTGAGCAGCTTGAATCCTGGGTGGGCAGCACGGGCTATTATGCCCCTGTGGCCTATATGCTGTTCGCCGCTGCGGCTACGGTTTTATTGGTGCCAGGCTCCTTTTTTGTGCTGGCAGGCGGGGTGCTGTTCGGGCCGCTGCTGGGAACCCTCTACTCGCTTTTCGGTGCCACCCTGGGTGCCGCACTGGCCTTTCTGATTGCACGCTATATTGCGGCTGGCTGGATTGCCCGCAAGAGCCGTGGCCGCTTCAAACAGCTGATGGATGGGGTGGAGGCAGAGGGGTGGCACTTTGTGGCCTTTGTTCGGCTGGTACCCCTCTTTCCCTTTTTTCTGCTCAACTATGCCCTGGGGCTGACACGGATCAGGTTTTATCCCTATATTCTGGTGACTTTTATCTGTAGCCTGCCGGGCGTGGCGGCCATCACCTATCTGGGGTATCTGGGGAGAGAGGCGGCGGCAGGCGGGGATGCGCTGATTCAAAAATCGCTGATTGCACTTGGGTTGCTGGTCATCATGGCCTACCTGCCGCGATTTGCCAAACGCCTGCATGATCAAAAGAAGGCCGATCAGATTCAGCGCACCAAAACCAGTGAGAGTGCGGGCCAGTAGGTAATGATCAGCACGGCCAGCAATAGAATCAGAAACCAGGGCAGGGTGGCGCGGTAGAGCTGCAGGATAGGTTTTTTGAAGCGGTAACTGGCAATAAACAGGTTCATCCCCACCGGCGGCGTGAAGTAGCCGATCTGCATATTGGCCAGAAAGATGATGCCCAAATGTACCGGGTCGATGCCATATCCCAGTGCAATTGGCAGCAGCAGCGGTACAATCAACACCAGGGCAGAGAAGATATCCAGCATGGTACCCAGGATCAGCAGAAACAGATTGAGCAGGATCAGAAAGGTTAGCTTGTCCGTCACCAGCTCACGAATGGTCTCAAACAGACGGGTGGGAATCTCGGCATCGATGAGATAGCTGGTTGAGGCCAGAGACATGCCAAGAATCACCAGGATGCCACCGACCAGCACCATCGCCTCGCGCATAATCTTTGGCAGATCCCTTGGGCGGATCTCACGATGAATCAGCACCTCCACCAGCAGCACATAGAAGGCGGTCACAGCAGCCGCCTCTGAGATTGCAAAATAGCCGCTATAGACACCGCCCAGCACCACTATGGGCAGCGGAATCTCCCAGGCCGCCTCACGCAGGGCGGCACCCGCTTCTGTCCATGAGAAGGTCGACAGTGGCTGGTTGCGGCTGGACCAGATGCTCCAGGCTGCCAGCATCGTTAGCATCAGCAGTCCAGGCAGAACCCCGGCCAGAAACATATTCTCTACCGTGATGCCATCACCTATCCCCAGCTGTTGGGCAATGACGGCGTAGAGGATCAGCGGCAGAGCCGGGGCAAAGAGCAGCCCCAGGCTGCCAGAGGTGGTGACCAGCCCCAGGCTGAAGTTCTGTTGATAGCCTGCCTGAACCAATGCCGGGTAGAGCAGCGCTCCCAGTGCTACGATGGTGACACCGGAAGCGCCGGTAAAGGCGGTAAAGAGTGCGCAGGCGACCAGTGAGACAACCGCCAGCCCTCCGGGCAGCCACCCCAGCAGGGCATGGGTTACACGCACCAGCCGCTGTGGTGCCTGGCTCTCGCTCAGCAGATAACCGGCAAAGGTAAAGAGTGGAATGGCCAGCAGCACCGGCATCTCGGCGATGCGGTAGAACTCGATGGTGACGACGGAGAGGTCAATCTCCGAGTGGTAAAACCCCAGCAGCGCACTGGCTGCAATAATGATAAATAGCGGGGTACCCAGCAGCGCCAGAAAGATCAGCAACAGCCCGGTCAGGATCATTTCATCCCCTGGGGTCTGATCTGCAGCAGCCCGGATAGCAGAAAGCGCAGCGCCATCACGCCAAACCCCAGCGGGATAATCAGCTCACACGCCCAGGCCGGGACAGTGGCAAACAGGATGCTCCCATCCTGCCATTCGAAGTAGACAAAGCGGCCACCATGCCAGGCCAACAGCCCACAGATAAAGGCGCTGAAGAGGTCGGTTGCCAGCTGCATATACCCCTTCAGCGGCGCTGGCAGAAAGCGGCTCAAGAGATCAATCTTGATGTGATTGTTATCCCGCGTGGCAGCCATTGCGCCCAAAAGGGTAACCCAGAGTACCGCCACGCGCAGGGCAGGATCGGCCCAGCTCAGCCCGGTAGACCAGCCGTTGCGCAGCACGATCTGCAGGGTTGCGAGCAGAATCATGCCGGTCAGCAGCAGCACCAGCAGGCCATTCTCAATGGTTAAGATGCGCTGCTGGGCACGTTGCAGAAGTGAGCGGTTCATCACTGCCCATCCGCAAAGATATGAATGGCCAGCCAGATGCAGCGTGGCTCGGATGAGGTGGTAATCACCCGGTGCGGGGTGTGGGCGGGGATAAAGCAGCTCTCCCCGCGCTGCAGGGCGATCTCTTCGCCATCCAGCTCCAGTTGTGCCTCTCCTTGCAGCAGTGCCACCCACTCATCCTGCGGCTGGTTGTAGTGCCTGGTTTCAGGATTGTCACTGCTGATGATGCGCTCAATCACAACATTTCTGTGACGCAGCAGCTCTTCAAAGTGTTCGCCTTGAGTCAGTTCGGGGATGGGAGAGAAAAGATTTACTGGGGGCATACCCTCATTTATAGAGGATTGCTGCGCAGACAGGAATCAATATTTTTAGGCAGGCACAAAAAAGGCCGCCGTTCATTGAACGTCGGCCTTTTGATAAGACTACCAGATGGTAGCTTTACATAGACGACTTACTGGCTCTTTTTGATCATGTAATCAACAGCAGCCTTCAGCTCTTCGTCCGTGCAATCCGGGCAGGTGCCGCGAGGGGTCATTGCAGGGTTGACCTTGGAGCCGTTGATGGCTACGTCATACAGTGCATCTGCACCTTTGGCGATACGTGGAGCCCATGCCTCTTTGTTGCCAACCTCTGGAGACATAACTGCTGCCGCCATTGGAGCATCATGGCAGTTCTTGCATGTTGCGTTGTATATCTCTTCACCAGAACGGGCCTGGGCGTTCATTCCGAATACCACCATACCGGCAGCAGCCAATGCGATAATGGTTTTTTTCATACGATCTATCTCCGCGAAGGCCCCATCTCTAGTCCTGTTGTAAACTGTTTTGGGGCATCAGTTGTAGTGAACAAATAGTTGACCATACAGCTAATGTATTAGGGTCAAACAAAAAGAGCAAGGATTTATACCAGTGCTTTTGACATTGGTCAAATTTAATTTCCGATCAAGTTACTCAAGTTTTCGCTCTGGATCTGAGAAACTGGATTTATTGATCCCCGGAATCTCTCAGCTTTTTAAGATGTTGGCGTAACTGCCCCAGCATCTCTGACGAATAGACACCCTCTTCTCCCATTTGGTTCACAGCCTGGTCGATAATTGTTTGCCACTGGGCAATGTCTCTGGATGAGGGGCGGGTCAACTGGATGCCCTGGCGCTGCAGTGCCTCACGGGCGTTGCGGTTATCCTGTCGGCTCTGCTGGTTGATTTTGCGGAAGGCGCTCTCCATCACGCGCCGCACTGTGGCCTGATCCGGTTTTGAGAGTCTCTGGAAGGCACGCTTTTGAATCACCAGCATGCCGTACAGATAGAGCAGTGGCATATCGGTAAGATATTTCACCTGGGTGTGCCACTGCAAGGCGATGGCTGCTGTGGGTGAGATGCTTACAGTATCAATCAGCCCGGTCTGCAGGCCGGTCAGTACATCGGTCAGCGGCAGAGGGATAGGTGAGACCGAGAGCGCCTCGAAGACAACACGGCTGACCCGATCGCCCTCCGGTACCCAGACCCGCTGCTTTCTCAGCTGCTCAACCTGGGTGAGGGGCTGGTTGGACATCAGGTAGGCAAACCCACCTTCGCTGATGCCAAAGCTGACGAACCCCCTCTTCTCCAGTGCATCGCTGAGGAGTGGATCCATGCGTTCGCGCACATAGTCCACTTCGGCATAGGAGTGAAACATAAATGGCAGGCTGTAGAGCTGGCAGTCCGGGCAGATGGGGATCAGCCCACCGCCGGTGAGTGCGCCGCCCTGAAGCTGTCCCACCCGGATCTTGCGCAGCACGCTTTTGTCATTGCCCATCACCCCACCCGGATAAAAGCGGATTTTGACCCGCCCCTGGGTGGCCTCTTTGACCTCTTTTGCCCCCTCCCGCATGATCTGCATCCAGCGGGTTCCATCGGGAGCCAGGGTGGCGATCTTCAGGGTGCCGGGCTGAGCCTGGGCGGGTGGTGAAAGGGCAAAGAGTATCAGCAGTAAAAAGAGAGGCATGGGGACTCCGGGTCAGAAGTAATCATCAGCCAGCAGCTCTCGTGCCTGTTGCTGTGCCAGGGTGTTGCTCAGGGTCAGTTCAGGCTCAACCGGGTCGGCTTCGAGCACCTCGTTTAGCAGCCGGTCGTGCAGTGGCTGGTTAAACAGCAGCCGGGCATAGCGGCGGGCAAACTCAACCTTGGCCATCAAATCCCTGCCATTGGAATATTGAATGGCCTGTTCAAAGTGTGTCTTTCCCACCTCCGGTCTGCCGCCCATGGCCGGTGGCAGTTGTGTGTGCATGACACCAAGATAGAGCTGGGCGCGCCCCCGGTCATGCCCCGGCTCCAGGGTGGTGACCCGTTGCAGGATATGCTCCACCTTGGGGAGATCGGCCAGGGCCTCCCAGCTGTCGCTATGCGCCTGAATCCAGCCTGCCCAGCTGGTTGCGTAGGTGTAGAGCGCCCCCAGGTCTGCGGAGCCGACTGCTTCGATGTAGGGGGCAAACTCCTTGAACGGTTTGGTTTCATGTGCACAGACTGCGGGCTGTCTGCCACAGAGTGCGCGCCGGGCATAACCCCTGGCTCTGGTGCTCAGCCGCTTGCGCCGGGTGGCATCCTTTACCAGACCTGCCGCATAGGCACCGTAAAGCCGTGCACCGGCAATCAACAGTGCACGATCATCTGGAGCCTCTTCGATCATTCCGTCCAGCAGCAAAAGATAGGCGGGTGCCCCTGCGCGTACAATATCCGGGTCATCCTGATTGAGCATGGCACGGGAGATGCTGTCCGCCATCTTCTCGGTTTTTGAGGCCAGAGAGCTGCACCCGGCCAGAATGGCTGCTATCAGCAAAAAAGGGAGCAGCTTGGAGAAATCAGGTCGCTTCACAGGACTCACTGTTTTATTCTGTAGGGCTACAAGTTAGCCCTTTTTGTGGCAACCCACAAGCCGATTGCGGCTTATGACGGGAGATGTTGAATGTGGAGATGATTGCCAGCCTGATAGAGAGAGTGAATGGCCTGGTCTGGGGCAGATATATGCTGGTGCTGATTCTTGGTACCGGCCTCTATCTGATGATAGGCCTGAAAGCGATGCCGTTGCGTCAGCTCAAGTACGGTTTTCGTATGCTCTGGGCGGGGCGGCAGGGTCGGGGGGAGGGCGATGTCAGCCCCTTTAACGCATTGATGACCTCGCTTGCTGCAACCATTGGAACCGGCAATATCGCCGGTGTTGCCACCGCCATCTTCATCGGTGGCCCAGGTGCGCTCTTCTGGATGTGGTGTACGGCACTGCTGGGCATGGCCACAAAGTATGCAGAGGCGGTCTGTGCTGTCCACTACCGGGAGGTCGATGAGCAGGGCAACCATGTGGGCGGCCCCATGTACTACATCAAAAACGGACTGAGCCATAACTGGCGCTGGCTGGGTGCGGCCTTTGCCATTTTTGGCGCGCTGGCCGGTTTTGGCATCGGCAATACTGTGCAGGCCAACTCTGTGGCGGCGGCCTTGAATTCAGGTGCTTTTGGTGTCCCGCATTGGGTTACCGGGCTGGTGATGGCGGTGCTGGTGGCGCTGGTGCTGATCGGCGGTATCCGGCGTATTGCTGAGGTGGCAGGCAAGCTGGTGCCCTTTATGGCGGTGGCCTATCTCTCTGCCGGTCTGATTATTCTGATCCTCAATGTGACAGAGATCCCCGCTGCTCTGGTTCTGATCGTTACCGATGCCTTCACCCCAACGGCGGCTACGGGAGGCTTTGCGGGAGCCTCAATCATGCTGGCGATCCAGATGGG
>JALSJZ010000107.1 GCA_026989135.1 Sedimenticola sp.
TCGTCTCTTCTAACCGTGCTCTTGATCTGGCTTACGCCGTTCTGAGCGGAAGGTGCGCAGCCGTAAAAGCCGGCTGGTGAGATCTCTTTGACCATGCGGCTGACGATATAGCGTATGTTCTCCTGAATCCTGGCTGACTCCTCTTGTACCTTGAAGGTCTTTTTGCTGCCTAAAAACATGGATGAGGCACCGGCCATCAGCAGCAGGCTGAGGATCATGGCCACCATCAGTTCAACGAGTGTTAACCCTCGCTCTCGGCTGTGCAAGCTGCTCATGGTATGAGGCTCATGGTGTGACGCCGAAGATCGGTCTCTGGGTTGCGGTCATCATCCCACCAGATCTTTACTGCAAAGATGTTTGTGCCTTCACCCTCACACCCATGCTCTTCTTTGGAAGTGCCATCGTTGGGTGTGCTGTCGAGGCAGATGACCCCTTGTCCATCAGGCAGGGCAGCGATTTGCTGGCTCCATGACCAGTGGTCATACTCTGCAAGGGCTTCGCTCCCGCAGCCCTCATCATCATCTATGCATCCAGGGTCATCATCAGGAGGGTCGCTGGTAAGATTATCGTAGTTGCCATCGGCCACCCCTGCTGTATTGCTGCGCAATCTGTCGGCACCATCAATCGCCCGGAGCACAGCCAGTGTGGACTGGGCGGCGCTCTGGTTGCTGCGCAGTGCATTGAACTGAAGCCCCGCCAGGCCGAGGAGCCCTACGGAGAGGATGATGGCGGTAATGAGAACCTCCATCAGGGTGAAACCGGCCTGGCGGCCAGGGTGCCCTGTTGTCTGTGGCATGCGGTTACTCGTCTGGTTCATCTGATGTGCATGGCCCTTTGGTCACTGAGGTATGTCCGGCGGGCTGAACGGTAATGGTGCGTTTTTGGTTTCCAGTGCAGTGGCTATATTCGATCACAAACTCTACGGCGTTATCTGATTGTAAGGCTCCGGAGCTGTTGAAGCTGATTGAGGCCGGGCCTTCCATGCTGTAGTCTCCGGATGGAGCCGGCCAGGAGCGCAGCTGCTCGTTGCTGCCAGCATCAAGACGGGCCATCCACCCGCTTGACCAGTCACTGGCTCCTCCGCAAGTGGCGCTTCCGTCTGCTGCTGCGCTTTTGGCGCAGACTGATACGCTTATTCCGCGTTTTACCGACTCGCTTCGGGCAAATGACAATGCGGTTATCAGGCTGTCTGTGTGTGCAGTGGCCCGGTTGTTCGCCATTAGATTGGACATGCCGGGTATGCCAACGGCAACGATTATGGCCGCCACGACCAGTGTGACGATGAGTTCAATGAGGGTAAATCCATCTGCTCTTTTCATTATGCGAAGAATCTATCAGGGTTTTTCGCGCATGGGCAGTGGTTTGGGGATGATCTGTTAAATATCCCGGACAAGCGGTATCTCATGCGTGTGTGATTGGGAAAGTGAGCACCTGGTCGATATGTGTTGCCTGGGTGATCTGCATCAGCAGCCGGTCTATTCCCAACGCTACGCCTGCGCAATCTGGCAGCCCGGCATCCATTGCTGCCAGCAGGTTTTGATCCATGGGAACAGCCGGTTGCCCTTGCGCTGCCCGCTGTTCAAGATCCTGATGGAATCTTTGGCGCTGCTCCCCGGCATCGGTCAGCTCATGAAAGCCATTGGCCAGCTCCATCCCCTCTATATAGAGTTCAAAGCGTTCGGCCAGGGGAGCGGGGGCAGAGCTGATTTTGGCCAATGAGGCCTGGCTGGCGGGGTAGTCAACTACAAAGCTGAGGCAGTTTTGCCCAAGCTGTGGCTCAATGCAGTGGCTGAGCAGCAGATCCAGCCAGCCATCTTTTGAGGGCAGATCCAGTCTCTGCGCATCTGCAATGCCGTGCTGTTTGGCGCACTGTTGCAGCTGTGTGATGGTTGCAATGTGGGGGTCAATATCGAGGTGGCACTTAAAAATCTCACGGTAGCTTAGATGCTCAACGGCTCTGGGTTCAGGCAGCAGGTTGTTGACCAGTGTGGCCACGTCATCCATTAACTGGTGGTGGTTGAAGCCTGGGCGATACCACTCAAGCAGGGTGAATTCCGGATTGTGCAGACGGCCTGATTCGCCCTCCCTAAAGGCCTTGCAGATTTGATAGATCGGCCCGCTGCCTGCCGCCAGCAGGCGTTTCATCGGGAATTCAGGGGAGGTCTGGAGGTAGAGCGGCTGGGGCGTCGGGAAGCCTGACCCGCTATGGGTGAGTTGAAAGCTCTCTGTTGCAGGGTCGGTCGTGGCATGGGATGAGCAGACCGGTGTCTCGACTTCCAGCACGCCGGTCTGTTCAAAATAGGCCCTTATTTTCGCTAAAAGCTGCGCTCGGGAGCGGATCGTCGCTAAACTGGCGGTGGGTTGCCAGCTTGGGTGATGCAGATCCGGCTCCAAGGTGAGTCCCTATTTGCCGGCTCTGGAGACATACTCGCCTGTGCGTGTGTCTACTTTGAGGGCCTCGCCAATCTGAATGAAGAGTGGCACACGAACCACGGCACCGGTCTCTAATGTGGCTGGCTTGCCGCCGCCGCCCGAGGTGTCGCCCTTTAGTCCGGGGTCGGTATCTGTGACAGTGAGAATGACAAAGTTGGGCACCTCAACGATAATGGGTGTGCCGTTCCATAGGGTGATGGTGCATATATCCTGATCCTTGAGCCATTTGGTCGAATCACCTACGGCGGTGGCATCAGCGCTGACCTGCTCATAGGTGTCAGGATCCATGAAGTACCAGAATTCACCGTCGTTATAGAGATACTGGTAATTGCTCTCGACAACATCAGCGGCCTCGACCGATTCGCCAGATTTAAAGGTGCGCTCAATAACCCGCCCATTTTTAAGATTGCGTATTTTGACCCGGTTGAATGCCTGGCCTTTACCGGGTTTTACAAATTCATTCTCAATAATTGAGCAGGGGTCGCCATCCAGCATAAACTTGAGGCCGCCCTTGAACTCATTGGTGCTATAACTTGCCATCTCATCCTCGCAAAACAACAAAAATTCGGCGCTCATGATACCTCGAACCGGCAGCTTGTGTCAGACACCATCCTGGCAGGAGGCCATGGCCAATGCGATTACCACCCCTGAAGAGCTGATTGACTATCTTGAACTGGATCGATCACTGCTTCCGGCTGCGCGTGCAGCAGCCCTGCGGTTTGGACTGCGGGTACCGCGAGAGTTTGCGGATCGTATGCAGCGGGGAAACCCTCAAGACCCCTTGCTGCTACAGGTTCTGCCGATGGGGGCTGAGCTTGAGTTGCGGCCTGGGTTTGTGCTTGACCCGGTGGGGGATCTGGCGGCCACCCCCGCTGCCGGCGTTGTGCACAAATACCATGGCCGGGCACTGCTGATTACCACAGCTGCCTGTGCACTCCATTGTCGATACTGTTTTCGCAGGTATTTCCCCTATCAGGAGGCCTCTGCGCATCTGGATCGCTGGCAATCGGCGCTGGACTATCTTGGTCGTGATACCAGCATCAAAGAGGTTATCCTGAGCGGGGGTGACCCCATGATGATTGCTGATGGTCGGCTGGCTGAGCTGTTTCGGGCGCTGGAGGCCATCCCGCATCTGACCCGACTGCGGATTCACACCCGAATGCCCATCATTGTGCCGCAGCGCATAACAGAGGAGATGGTGGGGGAGTTGAGCCGGCTGCGCCTTAAAACGGTTGTGGTTGTGCACTGTAATCATGCCCGTGAATTGACGCAGAAAGTCTGCCAGGCGCTTAAAAAACTTGAAGTGAACGGGGTGAGATTGCTTAATCAGTCGGTTTTGCTGAAGCGGGTAAATGATGAGCTGGAGACGCAGGTTCAGCTGTGTGAAGCGCTGTTTGATGCACGGGTGCTCCCCTATTATCTGCATCTGTTGGATCCTGTGCAGGGGGCTGCGCATTTTGATGTGAGCCAAAAAGAGGCGCGGCTTCTTTATCAGCAACTGCAGCAGCGGTTGCCAGGGTATCTGCTGCCAAGGCTGGTGTATGAGAAAGCAGGTGAGGCGTCGAAAACCCTGGTGACTTTGTGATAAGCTGCTTTCCGCCTTCTTTGATTTAATCAAAGTATAATGTGAAAGGCCTTTATCAGCGTGTGGGTATTGTAGTAGTATGCCATTCCACCCAGAATATGGCTTGCAAGGTGGGTTGTCTTTTTTTACTGGCAGTAATGTTAAACGGAGCTTTGGCAGCTATTGTCTGCACATACTATGACCAGCGCATTAAACACAGTCGGAGTAAGCGAAAGGCGTCGCACACCACGCGGCCTTTCAAAACTGTGGGTTCCAGAGTGTACGGAACCCCTGGAAGAGTTTTTTCTGGCAGATGTGGAAAGAGCCCAGAGATGGCTGGCGGGCTTGCCGATGGCCAATATCTCAGAGACCGCCCGCCAGGTTTTGAATGCACTGGTTGACTTCAACCGCCAGGCTATCCCCAATGAAACCCGCATCAGGGTTGCTGATCTCTTTCGGCAGCCGATTCGCTACATCAGCCAAAATCTTGAAAAGCATTACATCGATGCAGCGCTGCCCCTTACGGCAAAGAGCAGAAGAACCGTTAAACTGAGCCAGGAGCTGCATGCTGAGCTGGCAGTCGCATATAAGATATTTATTCTGGAGGCCTTTGCACATCGTGGGCAGAGCAGCAAACGATTGGTTGCTATTGCCATCCACAGGGCCGTAAGCTGCCTGTCCGAAGTGCTCTATTTGGCGACCTTGGAGTATGCTCAATACCCTGAGCACGTCTGGCAGGAGACCCACCTTCTGTATGCGTTGGCAGCAAAAAACAGCATCCACAGGTTACCCGTTCAGGATCGCAATAAAACCACTGCAGGAAGCAGCTGCATCGGGGATCTGTATAAACGCACACTGCTGTATGCATTGGCTGCCCCCTGCTGTCTCAGGCAACGCGAAAACCAGTTTATTTATGGGCAGTTACTTGAGTGGACAAACTTCGTTCGATTGGCTCTCCCGGATGTCAATGGATATAACAGTGGACAGTTTCTTGTTCGGATCTCATCTGATGCACCACCTAATCATCTGTCGTTGGAGAAAAAAAAGCTAAGTAGACGCTGCCGCATACTGGATACCCAAAGGCTGGTAGATCATCTAAATGAAGTGCTGGTGAGCATGAAGCCCCAAACCGCGAAAGATAAGCCGGTAGGGGCTGCCAGGTTGTCCAGATCAATGCTCGAACACCTTATTATAAATTTGAGTGGCAGACCAAAGCGTAGATTTTCTCGCACTACACAAGGGTATATGCTCAAACTCGCAGTGGGTATGCCGCATGCCTATAATCTTGCAAAAACCAATGCTCGAGCTCATTCTGGTCGCGATGTGAAGAATGAGGTTGATTGGCTGGATCAATATATACCGCGTGACGCCATTTCAAATGATTCTGAAAATGGCTGGAGTGACTCATCAAACCTGTTGCTTAATCTGGATATAGAGGGTGACAGCCAAGCTTCCAATCGTTCTGATGCATCATTTCAAGGCACGATGCTGGAGGATAATGTCCAGTCTCCCTGGGCCTTGAGTTGCAATCAGAGAGAGACAGTCGCATACGAGTGTAAAACCAGAAACGAGAGCGCGGGTGGCTATTGTGTTGATTGGGTTGATGGCGCTGCCCCTAAAATAAAGCCCGGAGAGTTGATTGGTATCCAGTCACAGAGCCGAGGCAAGGGGTTTGGTATTGCAACTGCCCGATGGGTAAGAAACAGCCCGGTAGACAGGCTGCAGATAGGCATGCAGCTTATTGCCCCAAGCTCCTTTGCCGTGAAGGTCAGGCTGGATGATGAAGAGAAAATATCCTGCATCTACAACAGTCTATTAGTGCCTGAGTCAAAATTTGCCAAAATACCGCTTAGCCTCATAGTGCCGACACACTCCTATCAGGAAGGTAATGTTTTGTGGATTAACAGTGGAAACAATGAACTGCGCATCTCTCTTACACAGTTGCTGAATGCCACAACATCGTTTTCACAATATCGCATTGCCTACCACTCAAAATAGCCCAGCCGAGGCGCAGTCAACAGCTTTGTCGTATGGCACTTTGTGCCCACCAGAGACCCCGCACAGCCCGATATAAACTCTTTTTTTTAAAAAAGAAGCGGTATACCATCCTTGCAAATGCAATATAATTGTAAGGATTGACATCCAAAATATAAATATTACGCCCATGTCCGCCAGTACCACAATCGAGTTGCTGATTATTGACCCATCAAGGGATGATACAGAGTTACGCATCAGCACGTTGCGCAACGCGGGGCTGGCGGTTCATGCAAAAAGGGTTGATACGGCGTGTGATCTTGTTGATCTGTTGGATAATACAGATTTTGATATAGTGCTCTATGCCTGTGGTAACGGAAATATCGCATTATCAGACGCATATAAAATTTGCGAGCAAGTCAGGCGGGATCTCCCCTTTATCGTTCTGCACCAGGAGGAAGCAGCCAATGTGGAGGAGGTCACTACGAATGAAAAAATCAGAGATGTTATCCTCAAGCATGATTTGCAGCGCATCCAGCGCGTAGTAAAGCGTGAACTGCACGATCTTAGAGTCCGGCAGCAACTTAATGATCTGAAGCGGCAGCTGCGAGAATCTGAACGGCGCTGTGCTTCACTGATAGAAAATTCCCAGAACGCGATTGCTTATGTTCATGAGGGTATGCACATCGGTGCAAACGCCGCTTATCTGGGCATGTTTGGCAACCTGGATGTGCAGGATATCGAAGGGCTGCCTATTTTGAACATGGTCGCATCAAGTGATCACAGAAGATTTAAGGCTTTTCTCCGTAAGCTGCCTGAAAAAAGCGGTGTTTCAGAGCTGGATATAAAATGCCAAAGCAGCAATGGTGACACCTTTGATGCGCGGATGGAGTTTTCCAGCGCCAGTATTGATGATGAGCCATGTACGCAGATTATTATTCGCGATCAATCAAGAACCAATGAACTTAAAGAAAAAATAGAGATTCTCAGCCTGCAGGACTCGCAAACAGGCCTCTATAATCGCCCCTTCTTTTCAAAGAAGCTGGAGCAGGCGGCGGAGCACTTTCAGGAACCAAACGGTGCCTGCTCCATTCTATATATCAGCATTGATCAGTTTCAGGCAATCCAGAATAGCGCAGGGATTGCTGCGAGTGACACCCTTCTTAAAACAGTTGCAGCCATTCTCAGGAAAGCGGTGAGTGAAGATGAGATCCTGGCTCGTTTTGGTGAACATTCATTCACCATATTGAGTCGGTGTTCAAAAAATGCTGAAGCGATTGCAGGCACTATATGCAAGGCACTGGATAGGGCGTTCAAGGGGCAATCTGAGTATGAGACGAACCCAACCTGCAGCATTGGAATTGCTTATTCTGAAGGTGAAACCTCAAGCCAGGATTTTATTGACCATGCCTATTTCTCCTGTGAGATAGCAAGAGGCAATGGGGGGAATCAGTTTGCAGTCTATGACCCCAATGCAGCACTGCCTGGATATGAGGATGATGTGCCACAGGAAAAGGAGCAAAAAGGTAGCATACCCCAGAAGCAAGAGATTGAAGAGTCAGTCATTGACGCCAGGGGGCTGCTTAAAGAGGCGTTGGTCAATGGCCAAATGCACCTGGTTTATCAGCCTGTAGTCAGTCTGCAAGGTGACTCCAGAGAAAACTACGCAGTCATGGTTCGTCTGACCGATAGCCATGGCGAAGAGATAGATGCCGGCACTATATTTGATAAGGCTGAAGTAAAGGAGTTAATGGTTGATGTGGATCGTTGGGTTATCAAACACGCCATCCAGGAGCTGACCCGGCAACGCAAAGAGGGGCGAAAAATAAACTTCTTTGTTACGCTATCCAGCGCCAGCATTGTAGATCCATCAACACTGTTAATGGTTTGTGATAGCTTGCGTGAGGCGCAGGCTAAAGGTGCCTGGTTAACATTTCAGATTCGTGAGGCAGACCTGCGGGCACATACACAGGAAGCCAAAAATCTTGTAAAAGGGTTGAAAAAGATTAAATGCCAAATCGCCATAACGCACTTTGGTCTGGCTCCAAAGCCAGAGTCCATTCTTAAACGCTTGCCAATTGATTTTGTAAAACTGGATGCTTCATTTCTGGAAGGTTTGGCAACACAACAGAAAAAACAGGATGATCTGGCAGAGATTAATGCCAAAATCCAGGATCATGGGATTAAAACCATTGCCACGGCCGTTGAGGATGCCAATAGCCTCTCTGTGCTATGGACAGTAGGCGTTAACTGTATTCAAGGCTACTTTTTACAGGAGCCATCAGGCACGATCGGTTTTGATTTTAGCAGTACCTGAATCGGTGCTGGTATGCCCCCCTTATAGCTACCCCTGAAAAAACAGCTGTAACTGTTCAGATTTCAGGGGTGAGCTGAATGGTTACCACTAATCATTGGCTACCCCATGAGGCACATGCCCTGTAGGCACATGCTGGCGCGCTGATTCACAGTGACCCTGCTGGTCATCAAAGAAAAAGTCTGCTCCAAAGGCGTTAAGAAACTCTCCTTTATCTATACCGCCTAAAAACAGAGCTTCATCAATGCGGATATTCCATGCGCGCAGGGTTCTTATAACACGCTCATGAGCGGGTGCAGCGCGAGCGGTGATCAGTGCAGTGCGGATGGGTGAGTTGTTTGCAGGTGTTGATGATTGTATTTTATGCAAGATCTCAAGAAATTCTTTAAATGGCCCACCAGAGAGCGGCTCATGTGCAGCCGCTTTCTCACTGGCTGTAAATGCATCCAGTCCCTCGGTTTTGAATACCCGTTCGGCTTCGTCTGAAAAGAGTACCGCATCACCGTCAAAGGCAATGCGCAGCTGGCCGGATGAGGCTTTGGAGGATTCTGTGTTTGATGGAAGTATGGTGGCCGCAGCAAGGCCGGATTTTAGTGCCCGGTTGACATCAACCGGATTTGCTGAGAGAAAGAGATGCGCCCCCATTGCTTTTGCATAGCTATAGGTGCTGGAGCCGCCGGTGAAGGCAGCTCGTGTTATTGCCAGGTTGTGGTGCTGTATTGAGTTAAAGATCCTGAGTCCGGTATCGGCACTGTTGCGGGAGAGCAGTATCACCTCTACCGAGGCCAAACCAGCCAGCTTCTCATTTAAGTGCAGTAGTTTTTCTACCAGCGGAAAAGCCACCCCCGGTTTTAGAATGTCATCCTCATGAGCAATCTGAAATTCACAGTAGGCCTCAATGCCCTGGGTTTCAAAAATCTTGTGGGAATCATCCAGATTGAACAGTGCCCTGGATGATATGGCTACGACCAGTTTTGATGGTTCTCTGTCTTTTGTCATAGGTTTTGGCTGGTTGCTACTCTTTGATGCTGTATTGTCCCATGGTATGAAAAAACTGTCGCTGGTTTCGGCCATTACGTTTGCATTGATACATGGCTTCATCTGCCTCTGTATAAAGTTGATCCAGCAGCGCCTCATGCCCGCTGCTGTTGCACCCTCGACCATTACGAGCTGTCATGCCGATACTGATGGTGATCTCTACTTGGCCAATTGTCCCACCAAGATCCAGCCGTCGCGTATCTTTTTGAACGCGTGCGGCTAATATATCGGCTTTATCAAGTGAGGTGCCGGGCAGTATAAATACAAACTCTTCGCCCCCTAATCGTGCTACTAAATCGCTTGAGCCAATCTCTTTGCGCAAGATGGTGGCTATCTGGCGCAGTGCCTCATCACCAACCGCATGCCCCCATTGGTCGTTGATTTTTTTAAAATGATCAACATCTATCAACAGGACACTGAATGGCAGATTATGCTGAATGGCGTGCGCCAATGCTGTTTTGCCCGCTGAGAAAAAGTAGCGCCGGTTTCCAAGCTGGGTTAATTCGTCAACTGTTGAGAGGGTTTCAAAGCGTTTTTTCAGTTTATTTGACTCTTTTAGCGCCTGCTCCAGCTTTCTTGTTCTTCTGCGTACCTTGCTGTCAAGAGTGCGCAGCAAGCGCTGGTTATGTTGCATCTGCCCTAATACGTTACAGAAGAGCATAAGCATCTGCTGATGCCATATATCAAAATATCCTGCGGTTGGATGAGCTATGTTGAGTACGCTGAGTACATCATCACCAAAACAGACAGGCACTGATATTATGGATCGAACAGTTGCCTCCTTATCGGCTCTTGCCAGTGGGTTGAAAGAGTTGCCAGCTTCGCAGTTTTGGCAATATTGAAGCTGTTTTGTCTGGCAGGCAATATAAGCTAAATGCTCGCTGCATGTGAATGGCATGCTATTGATCAGCCGTTGTGAGCGTATTGCACTCTTGCTATGGGTGCAGACCAGCTCTTTGTTGTGCTGAGTGCCGGCGATGCAATAAAGCTGCCCCTCTTCATGTATCGATATTGAGCAGGTTTCCAGGTCAATATGCTCTGCCAGTATGCATAACGCCTGCTTGAGCAGGGTCTCTTCCGTAATGCCTTGGATATGAACAGCTGTGAGGGCGCGCAGGGATGATAATGCATCTATCAGATTAATAATGCGATCCTGCAGATCCACATTATTGGCTGTGTTTGAGGGTGGAGGTGTAACCGTCATGTTAAAGCATTAGTTGAGCATTCTTGCGGTTGCTTGCAGTTCGCTGCATTGGTTATGGAACTGCTTTTCTATCTCGGTCAGTATTGATTCATCAACACCCTCCAGTTGCGAGAGAAGTGTATCATCCTTTAGGCCGCTTTTGTGTTCTGCCAGATATTGGCTTGCCCAGGCTGCTGTGCGGTTGATGAGTATGACTTCTGTAGAGTAGGTGTTGGGGTGGTTGCCATGATTTAGTCCGGCAATGGTGTGAATCACCATCTCTGGAAGGTGCCAGCGGATGGCAAGCTGCTCTCCAATGGCAGTGTGGTTGATTCCGATATGTTGCTCTTCAAGTGCAAGAATATCGGCATCTGGATGTTCTTTTATCTCTGCCAATACGGCAGAGAGAGGGCGAGGAAAGAGATAAGCAAGAACAAGCATGCCAAGATTTTGCAGCAGGCCGCACAGGTAAAGGCCGTCAAGATTGGGTTGGTGTCTGGGTTCAATCTTCAGCGCGATCATGCGTGAGAGCACCGCGCACCCCAGCGCCTGACTCCAGTAGCTGGTCAAGTCAAAGTTGCTGCACCTTCTGGTATCAATGCTGCCGGTCATGGCCATGCTAAGCGCCAAACCTTTGACAAGATTGAGCCCCAGCACACGTATGATTGCCTCTTTGGTGGTGTAGACAGGCTGTGTGCCCATAAAATAGGCCGCGTTGGCCATGCCGAGTATTCGAGCAGAAAGAGGTGGATCCTGATCAATGATGCCGGCAATGCAGTCAACCTCAACCTCAGGGTTACTGGCGGCCTCAAGTAGCCGGGTGGCGCTAATAGAGAGAGGGGGGATATGTTTCAGCTGTAGTATCTCATGCTGAACCGTTGCCTGGGCTGCCATGGGTATTATCCTTTGCCTAAATAATTGCTGAACAGATAGAATTTCGGCTGGCTTCGTTTTTTCTTTACACCATAGTCATATACATTATTAATTGTAAGTTTTATTGACATTGTGTATCTTTGACACTATGGTCTGGAGTATCTGAAAATCAACGAGGTATCAATTGTTTTGTGCAGCCAGCACTGTTATCAATATCCGCGTCCCGCAGTAACCACAGATGTTGCTGTGTTTACGATACGTGATCAGCGGCTACAGCTGTTGTTGATACAGCGTGCTGGTGAGCCCTATAAAAACAGGTGGGCGCTGCCGGGTGGTTTTTTGGATATTGAAGAGGGCCTAGAGGCTTGCGCCAAGCGTGAATTGGCAGAAGAGACAGGGATAAGCGGCGTCTATCTTGAGCAGCTCTACACCTTTGGCTCGCCCAATCGTGATCCCCGTGGGCGTGTTATCAGCGTGGCTTATTATGCGCTGGTGCCTTCTGACCGGCTGCAACTCAAGGCAGCAAGTGATGCCGCTGATGTGCAGTGGTTTGCACTGGATCTGCTGCCGCCTCTGGCTTTTGACCATCAGCAGATTGTGACCCTGGCGCGTCGCAGGCTTGCGGCAAAACTGGACTACTCCACCATAGCCTTTCAGTTTATGCCAAAAACTTTTACCCTGAGTGAGTTGCAGGCGGTGTATGAGATTCTGATCAATGAGCGTTTGGATAAGCGCAATTTCCGCAAAAAGATATTAGCATTGAAGGAGATTGAAGCGGTGGCTGAGCTGCGCCGAACAGGGAACCATCGCCCTGCTCGCGTCTACCAGCTAAAAAACCCGGAGCGGGTTGATATTATTAAATAAGGCTATTTAATGCCCTAAATTGAGAATAGAGAGTCGCGTTATGTCCACAAGCAGTAAAATTGCTCAAGATGCAACAAAACAGCCGCGTACCTTCGAGGTGCCACAGCACCCAAAATGGCCACTGCTGGATGAGGGTGAAAAAGAGGCGCTGAAGGCGCGTATCAAGCAGCTGTTGATAGAGAAAAATGCAGTGCTGGTTGCCCACTATTACACCGATGGCGATCTTCAGGATCTGGCCGAGGAGACGGGCGGCTGCGTATCGGACTCACTCGAAATGGCTCGCTTCGGCCATGCGCACGATGCGCCTACGCTGGTCGTGGCTGGCGTCCGTTTTATGGGCGAGACAGCCAAGATTCTCAGCCCAGAAAAGCGTATCCTGATGCCTGATCTCAATGCCACCTGCTCTCTGGATGAGGGCTGTCCGCCCGATCAGTTTGCTGCCTTTTGTGAGGCTCACCCAGACCACACGGTTGTGGTCTATGCCAATACCAGCGCTGCGGTGAAGGCGCATGCAGACTGGATGGTAACCTCAAGCATTGCTCTGCCTATTATCAAACATCTGAAAGCACGGGGAGAGAAGATTCTGTGGGCACCTGACCGGCATCTGGGTCATTATATCCAGAGTGTTACGGGGGTTGATATGCTGATGTGGGACGGCTCCTGCGTGGTGCATGAAGAGTTTAAATCAGTGGCGCTTGAGCGGATACGCAAACTGCATCCTGATGCCGCTGTGCTGGTTCACCCGGAGTCACCCGCTGATGTTATTGAGCAGGCAGATGTGGTGGGCTCCACTACAGCGCTGATCAATGCAGTAACCCGTATGGCAAACAGCGAGTTTATCGTGGCCACGGATGATGGCATTTTCCATAAGATGGCGCTGTTGGCACCAGATAAGATATTGATTGAGGCACCAACGGCCGGGCATGGTGCAACCTGCGAAAGCTGTGGGCACTGCCCCTGGATGGCCATGAATGCACTGCAGAATCTGGAAACGACCTTACAAACCGGCAATAACGAAATCCGCATTGACGAAACGCTACGCAAGCGTGCCGTGCTGCCGATTCAGCGCATGCTGGATTTTGCTTCAAAGCAGTAGCCGCTTCTCTCTTCCACGCCAGGGAGCGGTAATAAGCGGGGATTGGTTCTGCGCTATTGATGGCGCATGATAAAGGATTTTTATGACAGAAAGACGCGGCATGGGATCGGCTGTTTTATCAGTTTGTCTGCTCTTGTTCGGGTTGTCGTTGTCTGAAAATGCATGGGCTTCAGCAGGGGGCGGCTTTATTGACCTGACGGATCATGCTGTTGGGTATATCGCGCTGCTGCTCTTCGTCATAGCCTATGGCGTGGTTATGGCAGAAGAGTACACCCATCTGCGTAAATCCAAGCCGGTCATCCTTGCCGCAGGCATCATGTGGGCCATCGTCGCTGTGGTATATATCCAGCATGGAGACACCCACACGGTAGAGGCGGCTGTCCGGCATAATATACTGGAGTATGCCGAGCTGTTTCTCTTCCTGTTGGTGGCGATGACCTACATTAACGCCATGGGCGACCGCTCTGTTTTTGATGCGCTGCGTTCATGGTTGGTGCGCAAAGGGTTCAATTATCGCCAGCTTTTTTGGATTACCGGCTGGCTTGCCTTCTTTCTCTCCCCCATCGTCGATAACCTGACCACGGCCCTGTTGATGTGTGCAGTGATTCTTGCAGTGGGTGCCGATAATAAAAAGTTTGTTGGCTTAGGCTGTATCAACATCGTGGTCGCGGCGAATGCAGGCGGTGCCTTTAGCCCCTTCGGTGATATTACAACACTGATGGTCTGGCAGAAGGGAGTGGTCGATTTCTGGAGCTTTTTTCTCCTCTTTCTCCCATCGGTTGTTAACTTTGCACTGCCCGCTGCCATTATGCAGTTTGCACTCCCACAGGCGCGGCCTAAAGCCTGTGACGACGTGGTGACAATGAAGCGTGGAGCCGTCGTGATTATGTGCCTGTTCCTGGCAACCATTGTTACCGCAGTCAGCTTCCACAATTTCCTGCACCTCCCTCCGGTGCTGGGCATGATGACTGGCCTGGCCTATCTACAGTTCTACGGTTACTACCTGAAGAAGAGCCATCGGCCAAAGCTGGATATGCAGAGCCCTGATCAGGAGCAGGGCATGGTGGGTGACATTGTCCCTTTTGACATCTTCAATAAGATTGCACGTGCCGAGTGGGACACGCTGCTCTTTTTCTACGGCATCATACTCTGTGTGGGGGCGTTGGGGCAGATTGGCTACTTAGCGATAGTGTCACAGGTTATGTATACCGATTGGGGGCCAATTTTGGGGCTGAGTGACGCCTGGGCCGCAACGCCTGCCAATGTGATGGTCGGGCTGATCTCTGCCATTGTGGATAATATCCCGATGATGTTTGCTGTGCTGAGCATGAACCCCGATATGTCTCAAGGGCAGTGGCTGCTGGTTACGCTTACCGCAGGTGTGGGAGGCAGCATGCTCTCCATCGGCTCTGCCGCGGGTGTGGCCTTAATGGGACAGGCGCGAGGCCAATATACCTTCTTCGGGCATCTGAAATGGATGCCGGTGATTGCATTGGGCTATGTTGCCAGCATACTGGTACACATCTGGGTCAATAGCGATATTTTTTGACCTCCCAGTTAGTTGGATACCGGCTCATTCTCTATTTCACCAGATTATATTTGTCGATATAATGCCCCGGCTGCCCGGGTGGCGAAATTGGTAGACGCAGCGGACTTAAAATCCGCCGGTCATTGCGACCATGCCGGTTCGATTCCGGCCCCGGGCACCATCAGCAAATCCAGCAACATCTAGAACTGTCCGTAAATTCCTGAATCAATTAAGTGACTTAGACATCATGTTTTGACCTGCCCATCTCAAACGACGTGGATTATGTTGAGATGGGAATCCCAAACACAGAGCCATAATTGAGAGGACAGGTCATGAAAGAGTTTAACGCAGAAAGAGTAGCGATC
>JALSJZ010000108.1 GCA_026989135.1 Sedimenticola sp.
TCGGCAAGCTGTAGCGCATCCAGCTCCATGCGCAGGGTGCGGCGCTGACTGACAATGCTCAGGTTGCTCTTCTGCCCGGACTTGCCCACCTGCTGAAACTGAATATCGGCGGCATCAAAGCGCCAGCCCTGATCCTCTCTGCGCCACTGAAAACGGCCTGCCAGCTGCTCCACATCCAGCAGCTGCGGCTGGGAGGGCTGCTGGTGCAACAGCTGGAACCCTTGCAGCTCAAGCCGCCCCAGCAGTTGATCCAGCAACCCGGCCTGCCAGCGACCCCACAGCTCAAAACCTGCCCTGCCTTGTTGCAGAAGATAATGTTCGGGTTGATAGGGTTTGAGCAGCGCAGGCAGCAGCAGGTTGTCGCTGGCAACATAGAAGCGGGCCACCCAGCTATCGGGGCTGCCTGGCCTCCCCGTGGCATCCACAGAGAGCCGCACCCGACCCGCACCCTCGGGCAGATCCAGCTCCACATCAATCTGGTGGCGCTCACCATCATGTGCAAACTGCGCCTTGATCAGATGAAGGCGCTGTAGCTTTTGGCCGAGCAGCTGATCATCCCAGAGCAGTTCGCTATCTTGCAGGGATAGACGCCACGGCAGCAACATTACTGTCTCAGCGTGCCCTGGAGAGGTTGGAGAGGTACCCAGGCCAACAATCGCCACCGAGCCATCAGCACGCCGTTCAACACGCAACGTCGCACCCACAATGGTGATTTGACGTGGAACCACAACCCCGGTCAACAGCGCATCGAGCAGACCAAAGTCGAAGCGGATCTGTGCAAACTGGAGTGATTTGCGGCCATCGGCATCCAGCAGTGCGGCATCCTGCAATATCAGCTGCGGGCCAAACCCCCGCCAGCGCAGGCTCATGCCGGAGATTTGAACCGGCTGACCCAGTGCCTCTTCGGCCCACACGACCGCCTGATGGCGGTAGGCTGAAAGTTCCGGCAGCACCACTCTGGCCACAGCGACCAGTATTCCGGTGAGCACCACCAACAAGAGAAAAATCTGCCAGAGTTTGACAGTTATGGCTTTGGCCAGCCTAATCATGGCGTCTGTCTGGCTGCTTTTTTAGATAAGCACCACATCAAAATGCTCTTGGGTATAGAGCGACTCGACCTGCAGGCGGATATTTTTGCCGATGAAGTCACTCAGTTCAGCCAGGCTTGCTGAATCCTCATCCAGCAGGCGATCAATTACCTCCTGCGAGGCCAGAACCAGCAGGGAGTCCACATCAAACTGGCGCGCCTCCCGCAGGATCTCACGGAAGATCTCGTAGCAGGTGGTCTCTGCCGTTTTGAGAAAGCCGCTGCCCTTGCAGCAGGGGCAGGGTTCGCACAGTACATGCTCCAGCGACTCACGCGTGCGCTTGCGTGTCATCTCCACCAGCCCCAATGCGGAGACCTCTGTGATGGCTGTTTTGGCATGATCCCTGGCCAGATATTTCTCCAGTGCGCGCATCACCTGGCGCTTGTGTTCGCCATCCGCCATATCAATGAAGTCGATAATAATAATGCCGCCCAGGTTGCGCAGTCGCAGCTGTCGGCACAAGGTCTGCACCGCTTCGAGATTGGTTTTGAAGATGGTCTCATCCAGATTACGGTGCCCGACAAAACCTCCGGTATTCACATCTATGGTGGTCATTGCCTCGGTCTGATCAATCACCAGATGGCCGCCTGATTTAAGATCCACCTTCCGTTGCAGCGCCTTTTGCAGTTCATCCTCAACGCCATAGAGGTCAAAGATCGGGCGTTCGCCCGGATAGTACTCAATGCGGGAGCTGACTTCGGGAATAAATCTGCCCGCAAACTCCACCGCTCGCTTACAGCTCCCTCGCGAATCAATCTTTATCTTCTCGATATCATCACTCACCATATCGCGCAGCGCCCGCATGGCCAGTGGCAGATCCTCATGTATCAGCTCCTGAAAACCGGCTTTGCTGCGGCGCTCTTCAATTGAGGCCCAGACGCGGTTGAGATAGAGCACATCCACCCGCAGCGCCTCCCGGCTGGCACCCTCAGCAGCGGTTCGTGCAATGAAGCCGCCCTGCACCTCCAGCTCCTCCTTCAGCTCGCCCAGGATGGTGCGCAGCCGCTGGCGCTCCTCCTCATTGTCGATCCGCTGCGAGACACCCTCATTTTCAAGCGAGGGGATAAATACCAGGAAACGGGAGGGAATGGAGAGATCTGTTGTCAATCTCGCCCCCTTGGTGCCCAGCGGGTCTTT
>JALSJZ010000109.1 GCA_026989135.1 Sedimenticola sp.
GCTTTTGAGCCCTGCAACCATTCCTGTGCTGGATGGCAGCCTGGTGGTATCCGTATTCAACCTCACCCTGGAGCCGGAACCGCATTTTGCCTTTGGCGGTGCCCTGACCCCCATCTCCATGGAGGCACTCAGTCAGGCGCTGGGTTGGCTGCCGCTATCGGGCAGGCTCTCTGGCGGCATCCCAAAGGCAACCTATCAAAACAGCCTGTTGCTGCTGGAGGGCGCCATACTGGCCAATCTTTTCGAGGGGCAGACAATCATCCGGGATCTCAGGGTAGAGGATCTGTTTGGCGTCTGGCCAACCCTGAGCGCCAATCTGGAGCTGAAGGATCTGGATCTGGAGGCGCTGACCCGTACCTTCTCCTTTGGCAAGATCACGGGCAAGCTGGAGGGTCGGATTGACAACCTCTATCTGGAGAATTGGCAGCCGGTCTCCTTCGATGCCCGCTTTGCCACACCCGAGCAGGACAAGAGCCGCCACAGAATCAGCCAGCGTGCGATTGATAACATCTCCAACCTGGGAGGCAGCGGCATGTCGGGTGTGCTGTCACGCAGCTTTCTCGGCCTCTTTGAGACATTCGGCTATGCCCGGCTGGGTGTCAGCTGTCGCCTGGAAAACGGGGTCTGTGAAATGGAGGGTGTGGAGGCCGCAGCCCAGGGCAGCTATCTGGTCAAAGGCAGTGGCCTGCCACGTATCGACATCGTGGGATACAACCGCCGGGTTGACTGGGCGCTGCTGATCGGTAAGCTGACAGAGATTGCACAGAGCGGAGTGGGCAATGCGGAGTTCGATTGAACCAATCCTGAGAATGGCACGCCCACTGCTGTAGACCATGACTACTGAGGAACCTATCCAATGAATCCACTCAAAACCACTGCCCTTATCGGGGCCGTTTTTCTGCTGAGTGCCTGTGTCACCATCAACATCTACTTCCCCTCGGCTCAGGCGGAAGAGGCCGCACGGGAGATGGTGCAGGATATCCTGGGCAAGGATGATGCTGCCAAGGCAGATGAGAAGAAGCAGTCGGCACTGCCGCGGCAGCTGCCCTTTTATGTGCGCATGGGTGAAGATGTGCTTGGTTTTCTGATTCCTCCGGTGCATGCTGCCGCGCCCAATTTCAATGTAAATACCCCAAAGATCCGCAAGATTCAGGCGCGGATGAAAAAGCGCAATGCAGCACTCAAGCCCTACTATGCAAAGGGCGCCATCGGGTTCACGCGCGATGCCCTGGTCAAAATCCGCAATGCCTCGGCAATACCGCTGAAGGTGCGCAGCAAGATCAAAAAGATGGTGACAGCGGAGAATGCAGATCGCAATGCCCTCTACCGGGCTATTGCCGAGGCCAATGGTCACCCGGAGTGGCTGCCTGATGTACGCAATATCTATGCCGGCATCTGGATTGAAGAGGCCGGCAAAGGGTGGTGGTATCAAAGTGCCAAAGGGCAGTGGAAGCAGCGATGAAAGTAGAATTCAGGAGTCAGAATAGGCCATGCTTTTCTGAACATTGATCTCTCTTGCTCCTTGAAATTTCATTTACATTCGGTGCAATATGGGGCTTGCGCTTCTCTAAGCAGACAACGATATGGATTTTAATGAACTCATTCACCTGATGGTGAAGAAAAAGGCCTCGGATCTCTTTATCACAGCGGGTGCTGCGCCCAGCCTGAAGCTGGATGGCAAAATCAAGCCGCTGGCTAAAAAGAAGCTGACGGACAAGCTCTCCAGGGAGATGGTTCTGAGCGTGATGACACCTGCGCAGCGCGGGGAGTTCTCACGCACCAATGAGTGTAACTTTGCCATCAGCCTGAAGGGGATAGGCCGTTTCCGGGTAAGCGCATTCATTCAAAGAGATGCGGCCGGGATGGTGCTGCGCCGCATCGAGACCCATATCCCGTCGATTGAAGATCTTGGCCTGCCGCCGGTGGTTAAAAAGCTGGCCATGGCGGCGCGGGGTATCGTCTTCTTCGTGGGTGCCACGGGCACGGGCAAATCCACCTCGCTGGCCTCCATGATCGACTATCGGAACCAGCACGGCGCAGGGCATATCGTCAGCATTGAAGATCCGATTGAGTTTATCCACCAGCATGCGGGTTGTATCATCACCCAACGTGAGGTGGGGATT
>JALSJZ010000110.1 GCA_026989135.1 Sedimenticola sp.
GGGGTGCCTCTCTGTGCCCGATTATACGGGTAATGTGATTCGGGCGGAACGGATCAAACTGGTGGCGCAGGATATACAGGGCGAACCTCATGAATATGAGATGGCAGGCTATGAGGCACGGGTGCTGCAACATGAGGTCGATCACCTCGATGGCCTGCTGTTTCTTGACCGGGTGGTCAGCCGTCGCACAGATCTGTTCCAGCGAAAAGTGTACAGGAAAGGTGGTAAGAAAAAACCAGCATAACTGTGATCATATCCTGGTAAAAACAGAGAGATTCTCATGTATATAAGAAAGCTATTCGATAATAAGGACAGAGAGATAGAAGGAGCCAATGGCAGGCGTGCTATCCGTCGCCGGCATCTGATCTATTACCTGCGCGTCTGGGACAGGGATACCAAAGAGCTGCTTGGGCATATTGTTGACATCACAACGGAAGGGTTGATGCTGGTTAGCGAACAGCCAATAGAGCTCAATAAAAGATTCAATCTGGAGATGCGCTGGCAGAGTGATGATGGCGAAGCCAGGCGTATCTGCTTTGAAGCCGAGAGCCGATGGGAGGATCGGGATGTTAACGCCTCATTCTACGATACCGGGTTTAAAATCATGGATCAGGCAGCGGAGATACTGACCCCCATCCGCGACGTAATAGACGAGTATGGCTTCAATGATTGAGGGTGCAGCACAATGTATGAGGTAGTCAATGCGCGAATCACGCCCCATGGCCAGTTGGACATCCTTGCTGAGGTCGAAGTCAGCAAACTGTTGGACAGAAGCCAGGGAGGCATATATGAAATATTCCGCAACTGCTCCTTAGCGGTGCTGAATTGTGGAAGCAACCTGGATGATGGCAAAGAGCTGTTGGAGCGATACAGGACATTTGAGATTCGCCTCCTGCAGCAGGCGCGTGGTTTAAAGCTGGAGGTGAAAAATGCGCCAGCCAGTGCCTTTGTTGACGGGAGGATGATCAAAGGTATAAGCGAACATCTTTTTGCAGTATTGAGAGATGTTGTATATACCAGCAATGAGATTATAGATAGCCCGAATTTTGACCTGAAAACAGAGAGTGGCGTTACAAATTCTGTTTTCCATATCTTGCGAAATGCCAATATATTCAAACCCCGAATAAAACCAAACCTCGTTGTCTGCTGGGGTGGGCACTCCATATCCCGCAAAGAGTATGAATATTCAAAAGAGGTCGGGCATGAGATGGGGCTTAGAGGGCTGGATGTCTGTACAGGCTGCGGCCCCGGTGCAATGAAAGGCCCGATGAAAGGGGCAACCATCGGCCATGCAAAACAGCGCATCAATAATGGTCACTATATCGGCATTACCGAGCCGGGCATTATTGCTGCTGAGTCCCCCAACCCGATTGTGAATGACCTGGTTATCTTGCCGGATATCGAGAGACGCCTTGAGGCCTTTGTTCGCACGGGTCACGGTGTTATCGTTTTTCCCGGAGGTGCCGGTACCGCAGAAGAGATCCTCTATATCCTGGGGATACTTCTGCACCCGGATAACAGAGAGGTGCCGTTCCCCCTGATTTTTACCGGGCCGGCAAGCGCAAAAGGGTATTTTGAGTCGATTGATAAATTCATTTCAGACACCTTAGGGGATGAAGCCCGCAAGTGCTATAAGATCATAATCAACGACCCAGCCGCTGCGGCGCGTGAGATCTTGAGCGGGATAAAAGAGGTGCGCCAGTTTCGCCAAAAAACAGGCGATGCATACTATTTCAACTGGCTGTTAAAGATAGATAGTGCGTTCCAGGAGACCTTTGCCCCCACACACGAAAACATGCTGGGGCTGGAGCTGCATAAAAATCAGGAGAGCCACCTTTTAGCTGCAAACATGAGGCGGGCCTTTTCAGGAATCGTGGCAGGTAATGTAAAGGATGATGGCATTCGTGCCATCGAACAACATGGCCATTTTGAAATGCGCGGAGATAAAGAGATCATGCGGCCAATGGATGATCTGCTTACCTCATTCGTCAATCAGCACCGGATGAAACTGCCAGGTAAAACCTATACGCCCTGTTACTGTATTGTTAAGTGATCCCGAACAAGGCATGAAGAACAGAAGATACCCCCCGGGTATTTTAGATAAATAGGAGGTACTTGCAAAACTCCTGAGACAGCCCCTGGCGGCGTTAAAAATCGGCTCAAAATGCTCATTTACTGCGTGTAAACTCCGCTTTTTCGCAAATTTTTGCCTCGCTTAAAGCACCTTCTTTTGGTGCCAAGAGCAGCCTTAGGAATTTCGCAAGCACCTCATAGCTACCAATAAACTTTTTCAACAGGCTGCCGATACTTAATCTACATATAGTATCAACTCAAAGGATAGACTTGTGAAGATCAAAACCAAACTGATCATGAATGGCACCATCATAGGTGCTCTGCTTCTGGCTACATTAGTGATTGCCAGCCTCTCTTTTGGAAAGCTCAATGATGGTTTTGGTGAGGTTGTAGAGAAGGCGGCCACAGGAGCGGGAAATGCTCAGAAGACAGCGTCAATGGTGGTGCAGGTAGGCCATCACCTGTCAGATATTTCCAGCGGCATGTCCGCCATTGCAGAGGATATTGTACACACCAACCAAACGGTAAAGGTTTTGGCACGCAAGATAGAGGCCATCTCCAGCACACTTGATAAGCTAACAGTAAACATGGAGGAGGCTGTAGACGGGATGCCGGATGGAGAGGCACGCTATAGCCTGGAAGATGCCACAGATTCGGTTGGAGATGTTAAAGAAGCCATGCGCAGGGAGGCCTTGATCAACCTTTCCAGCACCATGAAAAAGATGGATGAGTTTACCGCAGGCATCGGTGTGCAGGCTGGCGAGCTAAATGCACTTACAGAAAAACTGAACAAGGCCAGACAACTCAGCATGGATGCCGTCTCTGTAAACCAGGGCATCAGCAGCTTGTCAGAAACCTTTAAAGAGGAGATCAGCAGCTCAAATTTCATTGTCAGCCTGTTTTTGCTGACGGTTATCGCATTCTCCTTTGTGAGTGCCATCATACTGACCATTACCATTACCAGACCGCTGGCAAAAGTGACTGGTATGGCGCGGGATATTGCAGAGGGAGAGGGCGATCTGACTAAGCGCCTTGATGAATCGGGTGAAGATGAGGTCAGTGAGCTGGCGCGTTGGCTTAACATCTTTGTTGGCAGGCTTCAAACACTGATCAGCGAGGTTCAGAATGCCTCAAATGATTGCCTCAGTGCCGTGCAGGAGCTTTCACAGACCAATCATAGAAGCAGTGAGGGAATCCAGCATCAACAGATACAGACGGAGCAAGTCGCGACAGCGCTTACCGAGCTGGCTTCCACGGTGCAGAGTGTGGCCCATGATGTGACTCAGGTTGAGCAGGCCGCGGTGCAAGCTGATGGGCATGCCAATGAGGGGGCGCAAGTGGTCAATCAGACCACAGAGACCATTAGTGCGCTGGCCCGGGAGGTAGAGCAATCAGCCGATGTTATCCTTCGGTTGGGTCAGGAGAGCAATAAGATTGGTGATGTCCTGGGTGTGATAAAAGGGATTGCTGAACAGACCAATCTGCTGGCACTCAATGCCGCCATTGAGGCGGCTCGGGCAGGGGAGCAGGGGCGGGGCTTTGCAGTGGTAGCGGATGAGGTTCGCACCCTTGCGGGGCGTACCCAGCAAGCAACCCAGGAGATACAGGAGATGATTGAGCATGTCCAGTCTGGCACGGCGCAGGCGGTCAAGGTCATGGAGCATGGCCGCAGTCAGGCTCACGAGAGTGTGCAGCAAGCAGACAGGGCTCGAATCGCCCTGGCGGAAATCACCACCTCTGTAGCAGGGATAAAGCAGCTGGTGACGCAAATTGCATGTGCCACGGAGGAGGAGAGTATGGTAACCGAGCAGATCAGCCAGAGTATGGTTGTGATCAATGGTGTGGCAAATGAGAATGGCCAGCTAAGCCAACAAGCTGCAACCAGTAGTGAACAACTCTCGGTGAAGGCCTTTCAGCTCCAGGAATTGGTGGGGCGATTCAAGGTTTAGCCAAGCCTGCAAAAACAGCCCGAATGTAGCTGCCTCCCCTGAAATCTGCCGTTTATGCCCGTGCTTTGGGTGTTTCTACGTTAAAAAATGATCATTTGCACCTGTAAACCCACATTGCCTAAAGCGTCTGCTTTTGCTTTGAATGGATGGGTTTCAGGGGCAATCTGAATAGATACGCCTGAATTACCTAAAAAGAGGCGAATCTCGCACAACCAATTGATACAATTGGTTGTGCGAGATTCGCCTCTTTAAATTACGAACAGTTCGGGCTAAAACCATATCCAATGAAATTTGTCGATGAAGCAACGATCCGTGTTGATGCCGGTGATGGCGGTAATGGCTGCGTCAGCTTTCGCCGTGAGAAATATATCCCCAAGGGAGGGCCGGACGGCGGCGATGGCGGCGATGGCGGCGATGTCTTTCTGGTGGCGGACTCCGGGCTGAATACGCTGGTTGATTTTCGTCATCACCGCACCCATCGCGCAGAGCGTGGCCAGAATGGCATGAGCCGCAACTGCACGGGGCGGGCAGGTGAAGATATCTATGTGCGTGTCCCGGTGGGCACGCGGGTGTGGGATAAGGAGACCGAAGAGAGTATTGGTGAGCTGCTGGAGCATGGCCAAAAGCTGCTGGTGGCCAAGGGCGGTTTTCACGGCATTGGCAACACGCGCTTTAAAAGCAGCACCAACCGTGCCCCCAGGCAGGCCACAAAAGGCACCCTGGGTGAGCGGCGACAGCTCTATCTGGAGCTGATCCTGCTGGCGGATGTGGGGCTGCTGGGGATGCCGAATGCGGGTAAATCCAGCCTGATTCGCAAGGTCTCCCATGCGCGACCCAAGGTGGCTGATTACCCGTTTACCACCCTCTACCCCAATCTTGGGGTGGTGCGCGTGAGTACCGACCATAGCTTCGTGATTGCGGATATCCCCGGTGTGATCGAAGGGGCTGCGGAGGGTGCCGGGCTGGGCATCCAGTTTCTGAAGCACCTCTCGCGTACCCGCCTGCTGCTGCATCTGGTGGATATGATGCCGGTTGATGAATCAGCCGATCCGGCTGAGGATGTGCGTCGCATCATCAAAGAGGTGGAGCAGTTTGGTGGTGATCTGGCGCAGCGTGAGCGCTGGCTGGTATTGAATAAAAAGGATCTGCTGGATGATGCAGAGTTTGAACAGAGACGGCAGCAGCTGCTGGAATCCCTCGGCTGGGATGGCCCCGTTTTTGCCATATCGGCATTGAATGGAGAGGGCACCCAGGCGTTGGTCTATGCGTTGATGGACTATCTCGATGCGCTCAAGGCCGCCGAGAATGCCGAGCCTGAGGCGGATGACGAGCCGTGGGATCCAACAAAGTAGCATGAGCTCCCGAGAGCAGATTCCTTCACACAGGCGCTGGGTCGTCAAGATTGGCAGCGCACTGCTGACCGGGGATGGCAAAGGGCTGGATCGGCAGGCACTGGCCTCCTGGGTTGAGCAGATGGCCGCCTGGGTGGCCGCAGGTCGCGAGCTGGTTCTGGTCTCATCCGGTGCCGTGGCAGAGGGGATGAGCCGCATGGGCTGGCAGCAGCGGCCCAGCACCATTCATGGTCTGCAAGCTGCGGCGGCCATCGGTCAGATGGGGCTGGTGCAGGCCTATGAGACCTGCTTTCAGAAGCATGGGCTGCACACCGCGCAGGTGCTGCTGACGCATGATGACCTCACCAACCGGCAGCGCTACCTCAATGCGCGCAGCACCCTGCGAACCTTGCTGGCGCTGGGCGTGGTGCCGGTGGTGAATGAGAATGACACAGTGGCCAATGATGAGCTGCGCTTTGGGGACAATGACACCCTGGCAGCGATGGTGGCCAATCTGATCGAGGCCGATCTGCTGCTGCTGCTGACCGATCAGGAGGGGCTCTTTGACAGTGATCCCCGCTCCAATCCCAATGCCAGACTGATCAACGAGAGTCCGGTGGATAACCCAGAGCTGGACGGGTTTGCGGGTGGCTCCCGTACCGGGTTGGGGCGGGGCGGCATGGTGACCAAGCTGCGTGCGGCGCGACTGGCTGCCCGCTCGGGCACGACAACCGTCATTGCGTCGGGTGCTAGCGAACGTGTTTTGAGCCGTATTGCAGCGGGTGAAGAGGTGGGTACGCTGCTGGTCTCAAACCAGGAGCCGCAGGCGGCAAAAAAACGCTGGCTGGCCGGGCACTTGCAGGTGCAGGGCAGATTGACCCTGGATGCCGGTGCCGTCACAGTGCTGTGCAACTCGGGTCGCAGCCTGCTGGCGGTTGGCGTCAAAGCGGTTGACGGTGGCTTTGTCCGGGGCGAGGTGGTCTCCTGCGTGGATGAGCAGGGTCGGGAGGTGGCGCGCGGACTGGTCAACTATAGCGCCCAGGAGAGCCGGCGCATCATGGGGCAGCCCAGCAGTGCTATCCAGGGGATATTAGGTTATGTGAATGAAGAGGAGCTGATCCACCGGGATAATCTGGTGCTGGTCTGACTCTGAGATTTCAGGCAATAAAAAACCGGCAGCTGCCGGTTTTCTAAGATACTGCCTGGGATGCCAGCCTACAGCGCCTTGACCCGAGTGTTCAAACGACTCTTGAAGCGTGCCGCCTTGTTCTTGTGAATCAGGCCATTGTTGGCTGAACGGTCAATTACAGGGACGGCCTCGTTATAGGCGGCCTGAGCCTCCTCTTTGTTGCCGGCTTCAACAGCGGCAAGGATCCTCTTGATATAGGTGCGCATCATGCTGCGGCGGCCTGCGTTATGTTGACGGTGCGTCTCCGCCTGACGGGCGCGCTTGCGTGCTTGTGCTGTATTAGCCAACTTCGGTCTCCTAGAAATATGCCGAGGTGAAAGGCCGGGTATTCTGCTGAACCCGGTACTGCTTGTCAAATAAATATTGCTGTTGGTGCCTGGAAGTTAATGTAGACTGCTGTTTGGAAGCGGGGCTTCGCCTAAAGCGCCTACTTTTGGTAGTCCTGCAACATTGCAGGACTCCAAAGCTGATACTTTGAAGGTATTTAATCCGTGGATAAAAAATATAGGAAAAACTGCTGGCCTCGCTGATTAAATCGATTGCAACTGTGGGTAGCAACACCTTTCTGTCACGCATCCTGGGGCTGGTGCGTGATCTGGTGTTTGCGCATCTCTTTGGTGCCAATGCCCATACGGATGCCTTCTTTGTCGCCTTCAAGATCCCCAACTTCATGCGCCGCCTGTTTGCCGAGGGAGCCTTCTCGGTCGCCTTCGTGCCGGTGCTGTCAGAGTACCGAGCCAAGCGCAGTTTCGATGAGCTGAAGGGCTTTGTCGATCGGATGGCGGGCACCCTGGGTGCTGGCCTGCTGGCGGTGACGCTGCTGGGGGTGGTCGGCGCGCCGGTGCTGGTCAGCCTGTTTGCGCCGGGCTTTATCGCCAAGGGTGAGTCGTTCGATCTGGCGGTCGATATGTTGCGGCTCACCTTTCCCTATCTCTTTTTTATCTCACTGGTGGCCTTTGCGGGCGGCATCCTCAATGCCCACAACCGCTTTGGAGTGCCCGCCTTTACCCCGGTGTTGCTGAATATCTCGATGATCAGCTGCGCCCTGTGGCTCTCGCCGCAGATGGATACCCCGATCATGGCGCTGGCCTGGGGGGTGTTGATCGCCGGGGCGGTTCAGTTTGTCTTTCAGATTCCGTTTTTGAATAAACTGCGACTGCTGCCCCGACCGCAGATTGCACCCAGGGATGAAGGGGTGCGCCGGGTGGGTAAGCTGATGGTGCCGGCGCTGTTTGGGGTCTCGGTCGGACAGATCAATCTGCTGCTGGATACCCTGATCGCCTCGCTGCTGACCGCAGGCAGCATCTCCTGGCTCTACTACTCTGACCGGCTGATGGAGTTTCCGCTGGGCATTCTGGGGGTGGCGCTGGCGACGGTGATCCTGCCCAGCCTGTCACGCAAACATGCTGAGGCGTCACCGCAGGATTTCTCCAAAACCATCGACTGGGCGCTACGTTGGGTGCTGTTGCTGGGGCTGCCCGCCGGGGTGGGTCTGCTGGTGCTGGCGGGGCCGATGAATGCGACGCTCTGGTATTCAGAGGCATTCACCGCACACGATGTGGAGATGGCCACCCGCAGCCTGATGGCCTACTCGCTGGGGTTGATCGGCTTTATCCTGGTTAAGGTGCTGGCCCCCGGATTCTATGCCCGGCAGGATACCAAGACCCCGGTGCGGATCGCGATTATCGCGATGGCCTCCAACATGGTGCTGAATATCATGCTGGTCTTCCCACTGGCACATGCCGGATTGGCGCTGGCGACCACGCTGTCGGCCTATATCAACGCCTACCTGCTGTTTCGTGCATTGCGCAAAGAGGGGGTCTACCGACCCGCGCAGGGTTGGCCGGTGTTGATTGTGCAGGGGGCGTCGGGCTGTGCCGTAATGGCCGGGGTGCTGCTCTGGGGGGCAGGTGATATTGAGCTTTGGCTGTCGCTGACGACGGGGGAGCGGATTGTGCGGCTGGCCTCTTTGATCGGTGCGGCGGCGGCGGCCTATTTTGCAGTGCTGTTTCTGCTGGGGATTCGCCCGCGCCATTTTCGCAGTGCTACTCTCTGAGCAGCGGCTTTAGCTCTTCCCAGATATTTGACAGCAGAACAGGTTGCGCTGCGGCGTTGGGGTGCAGCCGGTCGGGCAGAAAATGCCTGCGGCTATCCTCCAGCCCCTGCATCAGAAAAGAGACCAGCGGCACCCCGTTGTGCCGCGCCAGTTCACTGTAGACGCGGTGAAACTGGCGGGCATAGCCCATCCCGTAGTTTGCTGGCAGATGCATCCCGACCAGCAGCAGCTTGCCTTGCTGCTGACTCAACCGGATGATCTGCTGGATATTCTTGCGCATGCTGCGAAGCGGCTGTCCGCGCAACCCATCGTTGACCCCCAGTTCGAGAATGACAATAGTGGGTTGATGACGCTTCAACAGAGGCTGGAGCCGTGCCAGCCCGCCGCTCGTGGTTTCGCCGCTGATGCTGGCGTTGATGACGCGGTAGTCGTATCCATGCTGCTTCAGCCGTTGCCGCAGCAGGTTGACCCAGCCCCGCTCTTTCTCTATCCCAAAGGCGGCGCTGAGGCTGTCGCCCAGCACCAGGATGGTCTCGCTGGCGGTGGCACAGGGTGGCACTGCGACCAGCAAAAAAATAATGAGTGTTCGATAGAACCATTTCATGGTGTGATAATCCTACCCAGTTGAACTCTACAAACCCGGATGCCCCCGTATGACAGCACAAATCGTAGTCAACACACAGAATCTACATAAACGCGTCATGAGTCCCGAGGGGGAGTTGACCCTGCTACAGGGCGTTAACCTGAGTATAGCCGCAGGTGAGACCGTTGCCATCGTGGGTGCCTCGGGGTCAGGGAAATCAACCCTGCTGGGGCTGCTGGCCGGGCTGGATGAGCCTACCGAAGGGCAGGTCTCCATCGGCGGGCAGGATCTCTTTGCGCTGGATGAGGATGGCCGCGCCCGGCTGCGGGGCGAAAAGGTGGGGTTTGTCTTCCAGGCCTTTCAGCTGCTGCCCAACCTGACGGCGCTGGAGAATGTGATGCTGCCGCTGGAGCTGGCCGGGCGACACGATGCCCGGCAGGTGGCCGAGGGGGTGCTGCAACGGGTGGAGCTGGCGGAGCGAGCCAGCCACTACCCGAAGCAGCTCTCCGGTGGTGAGCAGCAGCGGGTGGCCATTGCCCGCGCCTTTGCGCCGCACCCGCAGGTGCTGTTTGCAGATGAGCCGACCGGCAACCTTGACCACCGCACCGGTGAGCGCATCATTGATCTGCTGTTCCAGCTCAATGCCGAGCAGGGCACTACACTGGTGCTGGTAACCCATGACCTGCATCTGGCAGCACGCTGCCAGCGTCAGCTGGAGCTGGATGAGGGGCAACTACAGGCAGAACGGTCATGAACCACTTTTCCCTTGCCCTGCGCCATCTCCACCGTGAATGGCGCGCCGGGGAGTTGCTGGTGCTGGCCATGGCGCTGATTATCGCGGTGGCGAGCGTCACCTCGGTCAACTTCTTCACCAGTCGCATCCACCAAGCGCTGGCCGGGCAGGCCAATGACCTGCTGGGTGGTGATCTGGTCTACCTCTCCGACAGCGCAATCAAGGCGCAGCGGGTGGCGCGCGCCGCTGAACTAGGGCTACAGAGCGCCAAAACGCTGGAGTTTCCCACCATGGTGCTGGCCGGAGAGAAAAACCAGCTGGTGGCGCTGAAGGCGGTCAGTGACAGCTACCCGTTGCGTGGACAGAACCGCGTTGCGCCCAAGCTGTTTGCGGCGGATGCTGCGGTCACGGGCGGCCCTGAACCGGGCACGGTCTGGGGCGGCAGCCGCCTGTTGACCATCCTGGGGGTCGATGTGGGGGATGAGCTCACGGTCGGTAATATTGATCTGAAGGTCGCCGCAGTACTCACCAGTGAGCCGGATCAATCCGAAGGGGTGCTGCTCAATATCGCCCCCCGGCTGCTGATGCACACCGATGACCTGCCGGCCACAGGTTTGGTTCAGCCAGCCAGCCGGATTGTCTATCGCCTGCTGTTGGCGGGGGATGCGGAGGCCATTGGGCAGATCCGCCAGGAGTGGGAGCCAAAGCTGAAACCGGGTGAGTCGCTGCTCGATGTGCAGGATGCCCGACCCGAGGTGCGCTCGGCGCTCAAGCGGGGCGAACACTTTCTGGCGCTGGCGGCGCTGGTCAGCGTACTGCTGGCGGGTGCTGCGGTGGCGATGGCGACCCGCCGCTTCATCAGCCGACATCTGGATAACTGCGCCATCATGCGCTGCCTGGGGGCGGAGCAGGCGATGATCAGCCGGCTCTATCTGATACAGATGGTGGTGCTGGGGCTGCTGGCCAGCGTGGTCGGCATTGCTGTCGGCTACCTGGCACAGTGGGGGCTGATGTTCTTTCTGGCACCACTGGCAGGCATTGATCTGCCTGCCCCCAGTCTCTGGCCGGTCGCACTGGGGCTGATCACCGGGATGGTGACGTTGCTCGGTTTTGCAGTGCCGCCCATCCTGCAACTGAAGGATGTCTCCACCATGCGGGTGCTGCGGCGGGATCTGGGCGGGCTGAAGGCCAATGCCCTGTCGGCCTACGGCATCGGCATCCTGGCCTTTATGGTGCTGGTGCTGTTTCAGGCGCAAAATCTGACTCTGGCGGCTGCCATCGTGGCCGGTCTGCTGCTGGTGCTGCTGATGCTGGCGCTGGTGGCGGGTGGGCTGCTGCTGTTGCTGCGGCCACTGCGTAAAAAGGGTGGAGCTGCCTGGCGTTTTGGGGTGGTGAACATCTCCCGCCGCTCGGGTCACAGCCTGGTGCAGATGGTCGGTTTTGGAGTGGGGTTGATGGCGCTGCTGCTGCTGGCGGTGGTGCGGGGTGACCTGCTCAGTGAGTGGGAGAATCGCCTGCCAGCGGATGCCCCCAATCGGTTTCTGATCAACATCCAGCCCGATCAACTGGAGGGGGTGCGGGACTTTTTGCGTGCAGAAGGGGTAGAGCCACCGCTGCTCTATCCGATGGTGCGCGCCCGTCTGGAGCAGATCAATGGCAAGCCCGTTGTGCCAAGCGAGCTTAAAACCGATCGTGCCAAGCGGCTGGTGGCGCGTGAGTTCAATCTCTCCTGGGCGGAGGAGGTGCAGAGTGGCAATGCGGTCGTCAGCGGCAGCTGGTGGCAGCCGGGGGATTATGGAAAACCGATCATTTCAGTGGAGCAGAGCCTGGCCAAAGAGCTGGGGCTGGGGCTGGGTGACACCCTGACCTACAATGTTGCCGGGCAGCTCTTTACCGCCAAAATCAGCAGTCTGCGGCGGATCGACTGGGAGAGCTTCAAAGCCAACTTCTTTGTGGTGGCACCGCCAGGGTTGCTGGATAAATATCCAGTCAACTACATCACCGGCTTCTATCTGCCTGCAGAACAGCACGCGGTGCTGAACAGGATGGTGCAGCAGTTCCCCAATATCATGGTGCTGGATGTGGCGACCATTCTGAATCAGGTGCGGGATATTATCGAACAGGTGATTATGGCGGTGGAGTATGTCTTTATCTTTACCGTGCTGGCCGGGCTGATGGTGATGTATGCCACCATCCATGCCACGCTGGATGAGCGTATCCGCGAGGCCGCTGTATTGCGCACCCTGGGTGCGCGGCGCAGTCAGCTGATGAGCAGCATCATGCTGGAGTACACGGGTCTGGGGCTGCTCTCGGGTCTGGTTGGCGCCATTGCTGCCGGTGCCATCGGGATGGTGATTGCGAAGCAGATCTTTGATCTGGTCTATCTGCCGGGGCCTGCCCTCTGGCTGAGTGGCATGCTGATCGGTGCCATCGGGGTGGGCGTGGCTGGAACCCTGGGTACCCGCTTTGTACTGAATCAACCGCCATTGAAGACACTGAGAGGCGCATAAGCTGCAGTTATGATCTCAGTCTGGAATAAAGTGAAGTACCAAAGGGTTGATGGCTTGGTCAGCATCATTTTACTGGGCAGCATCGCGGGGGCTATGGCGGCCTGGTACTATGATGCAGTTTCAACCCCGCTGCTGCTGCTGACAATCATACCGATTGGTCTGGCGCACTGGTATAAACGAAAACTGGAAAAGCTGCTAAAAACCTTTGGTGGCGCGCATGTGGTGGTTGACGACAAAGGCATTACGCTGTCAAAACCAGACCAGGATTATGAGACTACGATAAAATTTCATGAAATCACGGCGGTAGAATCCTCTCACTGGCTGTTTTTAGACAGGGCAAGGCTGACCCTGAAGCGTGACAGAGAGGTTGTGCTGGTCAATCTGAGTGACCAGGATCTGATTCTGGATAAGATAAACGCCAATAGAAAAAAACCTGAATAATATGCTGCCCTACCAAAACCATCCTGTAATCGACAAAGCCATCCCTGAGCATCTGGGTGTTCTACTGGTAAACCTGGGGACACCCGATGCACCTACGACGGAGGATGTGCGTCGCTATCTGGCAGAGTTTCTGAGTGATACGCGCGTGGTGGAGAGCCCTCGCTGGCTCTGGTGGTTTATTTTGAACGGCATTATCCTGCGTACGCGCCCCAGGCGTTCGGCTGCGGCCTATGCCTCGGTCTGGACGGAGGAGGGCTCACCGCTGATGCGGATCTCGCAGCATCAGGTCGAGGGGTTGCAACAGCAGCTGAATGACTGTTTGGATCAGCCCGTTAAAGTGGCATTGGCCATGCGCTATGGCAATCCATCCATTGCCGCCGGGCTGGATCAACTGCGCCAGACCAATGCCAATCGGGTGCTGGTGTTGCCGCTCTACCCGCAGTATTGTGCGGCAACGACTGCCTCCATCTTTGATGCGGTGACCGCAGAGCTGCAACAGTGGCGGCGCATCCCAGAGCTGAGATTTATCAACCACTATCAGGATCATCCCGCCTATATTCAGGCGCTGGCCGACTCAGTGCGCGCGGTGTGGAAGCGTGAAGAGCAGCCAGAGCGCCTGCTGATGTCGTTCCACGGTATCCCCCAGGATTATGCCGATGGTGGCGATCCCTACCCGGAGGAGTGCCAGCGCACAGCGTCGCTGTTGGCGGCAGAGCTGGGTCTGACAGACGATCAATGGGCGATCAGCTTCCAATCCCGCATGGGGCGCAAGCCATGGATTCAGCCCTATACGGACAAGCTGTTAAAGGAGTGGGGCAAGGAGGGGGTGAAGCGCGTACATGTTATCTGCCCTGGTTTTGCAGCAGATTGCCTGGAGACGCTGGAGGAGATTGCGGTTGAAAACCGCGACTACTTTCTCAAGGCGGGTGGAGAGTCGTATCACTATATCCCTGCGCTCAATGAGTCGCCGGGGCATATCAGGCTGATGGCTGAGCTGGTGCAGCAGCACGCCTGGCACCAGGAGGCTGTTCGAGAATAGAAACCACAGTAAGGAAAAGCTGGATTTGGTCAGGTTCTTTCATTATTTTCGTTAAATATACTCAATATTTGCCTCAAATAATGAAAAAATCCAACTCAAACCAACTTCTTAGTTGCACATTTTGCATACATTTCCAAAATCTGGGCGGATTAATCCATCAAGCATTGACCGGGCTATTTTTTTCAGATTGTGTGTGGCGCACACCAATGAAAACTCACCCGCCACTTTCTCTTTT
>JALSJZ010000111.1 GCA_026989135.1 Sedimenticola sp.
ATGGCATTTTTTATCCCCTCTACCAGAGAACCATGCAGATGAAACATAAACTTGCCCTAATCTACATCTCTCTAATCACACTTTTGCTATCACTGAATCTCTCTGCCAACACCACTTCAGCAGATAGAGTAGTGCAGCAGATGATCTCCAGCTATGGTGGCACAGAGGCTTTAGAGAAACTCAACAACCCGTATCAGCAGATATGGCGTCTCAATGCGATTGCCAAAAACACCCACGGCAACGACCTTAGAAATATTGCACTGCCAGAGAAGCTACAGGTTGAGCTGACCTACCCAGACAGCAGCGAAACCCGCATCCTGTTTGGCGATCAGGGGCTGAAGATATACAACGACACAAAGCAGGTCAGAGCTGAAGGGCCCATGCTGGATTCGATGCGCCTGCAGCGTATGCGACTCTACAACCCCCTCATGCTGCAAGAGAGAGTGGCAAATATAACGCTTTCAGAAAAAGAGGGGCGCTACTGCTTAACATTAAAAGAGAATGGATTGGTAACCGATTACCATGTCAACAAGGAGACGCACCTGATTGAGGTCGTTATCGGCACGCTTCAAATGGGTGGCATGACGATGCAGTTCAGGACAGAGTACAATGACTACAAAGCCAAAGAGGGAGTCATGCTGCCTCACCAAGAGATAAAATATGCCGGCAGTGTCAATACCGCCATATTAACACTGCTCGCAACCCGCTTTATTAATGATAGTGATGATGAGGTGTAACCAGCCACCAGGCTGCCTGTTGATGGCGACCCCGCAAAGCTATGAAGTAAGAGCCTCTGCAATCACTGACCATTGAGCCATCTTCTGCTCTCTGCTCAGGGTTGCCATAGCCGGGCTGGTTGATGGAAGCCGAATCATCTGGATAAGCTGGTGCTGCCTCTCTAAATCGGGAAGCACCCTTTTCTTGAACTCTCTCTCCGCTGTGGCTCCATTGAATACAATGAGCTGAATGCCCGGATGTAACGTCAGTAAGCGGGAAAAATCATTTGTTTTAATACTGCTGCCGACGATGGATGAATCCAGGCTCCCTGCCCTCTCACACTCTCGAAGAACATCCCAAAGCGCTATTCTGTTTTTTTTAAGCTGAGCGACTCTTTCGGCATAGGCTGCATCGGCACTAAAGTGCAAAAGGCCGCCCATGATGTACCAGAATGCATTGTATGGATGCGCATAGTATTGCACCTGCTTAAGTGATGCCTCGCCAGGCATCGAACCCAGAATAAGCACCTTGGGATCGCAGCCAACAATGGGCGAAAAACCAGCCTTGCTCATTGCCACTCTTCGCCCATCTCATTCAACCCGGAGGGAACTATTGAACCTAGAATCCGCAGTTGGACGGGGTGGAGTGTGCGCTTGCGGGGGTGTATGGCACCAAAAGTAGGCGCTTTAGGCGAGGCGCAACGACGTAGAATAGTTGTTCTATTCCAAGGAGTTGCAACGCGGCCATACGCCCCCGCAAGCGTGCAATCCGCCCCGTAGCGTAGTTCACCCAGCAGGTGCGTTAGGTAAAGGTGTAAAATATTATGCATATCAATATGTTGATCTATCCTCGTAGCGGTCAACTGCGGAATCTAGGTTGAATCAAGAGGAGTTATCTGAGCCTCTCTCTGCACCATCCTGGCATGCAAAAAACTGCCACATCCAACTGCCCACCGCAGCAGAATCCATCGCTTGATCCAGCGAAGCAATTGCTTGTTCATGCTGCTCTGCTGTCAGATTCCCTCTGTTTTCATCCAGCCATGCCTGCATAAAGAGTTGGTCATACTCTGGGTGCCCCTGGATGGCAAAGATGTGCTCGCCAATGGCATACATCTGATGCAGACAGAAGCTATCACCCGCCAGCAGTGTGGCTTCACCCGGAAGCATCACCACTTGCTCTTTATGGCTGAAGTTGAGCGCACAGTGGGCTAATGCAGGCCTCATCCAGGGTTTTTGCTGTCGGATATTGCAACTACGCAGACCTGCCCCCCACCCTTTGGGCGATCTGTTCACATCCCCTCCCAGGGCATAAGCTATCACCTGGTGGCCAAAACCAATGCCAATCAGGGGGTGCCGATTAAAGTGGCAGGCAGAGGCAAACTCCATCAACTTTATAATCCATGAGTTTTTATCGTTGACGCTGTGCTGCGATGCGCCAATAATCCAGCCGTCACACTCCTGCAGCGCATTTGGCCAGTATCTTTGTGTCACATTGTATTCGTGCAGGGAGAAGTCAGCGGGGAAATGCTCGGTAAAAAAACGCTGAAACATGGCTCCGTATCCCTGCCGGAAATCATCGGCATCGGAGCTACAGGCACAGGCATTGAGCAATCCAATCTTCATTCACACACTCACAGGTTATACTGATAAGCCGAGAGTATATGAGGCAGGCAGCTATCGCTCAACTTTACTTTGCTGTATCA